>DTTB01000089.1 GCA_012964965.1 Candidatus Nitrosopelagicus sp. | reverse complement strand
ATTCCGATCGGCCCCACGTTTTTTAAAATCAGTCCTAATTGTTGCGCAGCATGTTGAGTGCCGAGCCTGCCCGAAACCATTCTAATTGTAAATCGTTATACGAATGAGTTAGGGATATTTCCTCTGTTTCGTTATTTTCATGACATATAATGCACTTGACAGGCTTGTTGGGTGCAAGTGCATTCAAACCAATCAAGCTTACTTTGTCTCCCTGCTGTAACCTATCATAATCATCAGGGTTTTCGAATGTCAAAGCCAGGATTCCCTGCTTTTTCAAGTTTGTTTCGTGTATTCTGGCAAAGCTTTTTGCAAGCACGGCGCTACAGCCCAGAAATCGCGGCGTCATTGCAGCATGCTCGCGGCTGCTACCTTCTCCGTAGTTGCTATCGCCTACTATAACCCAAGAGATGTTTTGTTTTTTGTATTCCCTAGCAATCTGTGCACAGCTTTCAACATTGCTAGTCAGCGCGTTTTTTGCCTTTCCAACCTCACCATTGAAAGCATTTACAGCGCCCAACAGCAGATTATCGCTTAATTTTTCTAAATGTCCTCTAAGCCTCAGCCAAGGACCTGCAGGCGATATGTGATCAGTGGTGCATTTTCCTTTTACCTTAATCAGAACATGTGCATCGTCAAAGTCCTGCCCATTCCAGGCATTGAATGGCTCTAGTTTTTGCAGCCTTTCGCTATTTGGATCAATTAATACGTCAATATCATCAGTATTTTTTGCAGGAGAAATGTAAACATCTTCAATATTTACAAAGCCGTTCTTTGGAACATCAGGTGCACGTTCTGGCGGTTCCAGCTTAAACTTTGTTCCGTCTGCAGCCGTAAGGGAATCATATAATGGGTTGAACGAAAGGCTTCCGTCTAACGCCAAGGCAATCACCAATTCCGGGCTAGCGATAAAATTCATTGTTTCCTGCTTTCCGTCGTTACGGCCTGGAAAGTTGCGGTTATACGATGTAACTATGGTGTTTTGCTGCCCGCGTTTGATTTCTGGCCTATGCCACTGACCAATGCAGGGACCGCAGGCATTTGCAAGAACCGTTGCGCCGATTAATTTTAGCGAGTCAATCTGACCGTCTCTTTCTATGGTAGCCCTAATTTGTTCCGAGCCTGGAGTTACAAGCAGTGGGATCTTTGCCTTGGTTCCCTTTGATTGTGCTTGTTTTGCCAAGCTTGCAGCTCTTGACATGTCTTCATACGAAGAGTTTGTACAACTTCCAATCAGTGCGACAGAAATCTTATCAAGATAATTGTTATTTTTTACATCAGCTGCTAATTTTGAGATTGGTCTTGCAAGATCTGGGGTATGTGGACCAACAACATGTGGTTCAAGTTTTGAAAGGTTGATTTCTATAACTTTATCAAAATACTTCTCAGGACTTTGTTCAATTTCAGGATCCGCTATTAGATATTCTCTGTACTTGTTCGCAAGCTCTGCAATTTTTTCCCTGCCAGTTGATTTCAGATAAAGTTCCATTCTTTCATCATATGGGAAAATTGAGCAGGTGGCACCAATTTCTGCACCCATATTAGTTATTGTAGCCTTGCCTGTACAGCTGATAGATTTTGTACCTGGACCAAAATATTCAATTATTGAATTTGTGCCGCCAGAGACTGTGAGCTTTCCAGCTACATACAGTATAACATCTTTTGGTGAAGTCCAGCCACTTAACTCACCTTTTAGATGTATGCCTATTCTTTTTGGATATAACAACTCCCATGGTATCCCGGCCATTGTTTCAGCTGCATCTATGCCGCCAACACCTATTGCTAACATGCCGAGACCGCCGGCGTTTGGCGTGTGAGAATCTGTCCCAATCATCAAACCGCCTGGAAACGCATAATTTTCTAAAATCACTTGGTGAATAATTCCTGCACCTGGTTTCCAAAAACCAGCACCATATTTACTTGCCGCAGATTCTAAAAATTTGTAAACTTCATTGTTTTCATATATGGCTAGCTTTGTATCTGACTTTCCTTCAGTTCTGGCTTGAATCAGATGGTCACAGTGAACTGTTGTAGGCAATGCGACAGATTTTAGTCCTGCTTGCATAAATTGAAGCATTACCGTCTGGCCAGTAACATCTTGAAGCGCAACCCTGTCTGGGCGTAAAAACACATAATTTGTTTTATCATCCAGCTTTCTTGCAAGAAAGCCTTCCTCCAGGTGGCCTGCAAGGATTTTTTCCGCTAAAGTTAGTGAACGGTTTACTGTTTTTCTATATGTTGAAATATTTTTTTCTAATTTTGAATAAACTTTTTCCGTCATTTCAGGCGTTGTTGCGATTTTTATCTTTTCCAATAATTAATGATGTTATTTTTTATTTATAAACCGACACAGTTACTTATGGATTTTTTACATACAATTATAAGCGAAAAACACTATTTTCTGTTGTTGTTTCGAGAAGTGTTTTCATATAATTTTTTAATTGAGGTTTCAAATTGGTTATAATAAAGAAAGGCTTTCCACATTTTGGAATATCACAATCTGGTGCTTTCATTGCTGATTTAAAAAATTACAATCTGCCTGATTTCATATTAACACTAGTTGCTAAGGAATGTGACTCGGACTTGCTGGAGCGTGGAAGAATTGATGATAGGTTAACTAGTATGAATGACGCATCGCTTGAACTTTTACATCGTGTCTTCGTTGATTGCGATGAAGATGAGGCTGGCATGTATGGACAGTTTAGATTCTATTCTTATGTGTCCAGCATGTATCATAAATCTGAAATTCTGATTAACGATACCATACCAGGAAAATCTGGTAAAAATCATAAAATTCCAATTGCTGTTAAAATGAATGGAATGTATATAGCAATTGGTTATAATAAAGCAAGAGGCGGCTCTGTTACAAAAAAAGATGTTAACAAATACTACTTGATTGCAATTGATGTTAAAAATGGCGAGCATGGAACACAGTTAGTTGACGCAATCTTTGGCTCCTCGGTTGGTTTCAAGGGCGAAGCAATAGTCGAATTGGAAAAAATAAGTAAGGAAGGACAAAAAGATCCAGAAAATAAATTGAACTTTAAGACTGCCAATTTTGAGAATAGAATTTATTCAGTTACAAAGTGCTGACTCGAATCTGCCAATTTCTTCCTTTTCACAAACTTAGGTTACGGCTTGTACTTGAAAAGACCGCCAGCTTCGATTATTTTACCAATAAGATCCGGAAACGGTTTCATGGCATACGTTTGATTCTTTGTGAGATTTTTTATCTCGTTTTTACTTGTGTCAATTTCAAGCTCGTCTTTTTCTGAAATGCTAGCATACGTCTTTTCATCAATTTCAATTGGAAGCAAATAAGCGCCGTCAACTGAATTTCTATAAAAAATTCTTGCAAATGACAATGCTAAAACTGCCTTTATCCCACAAGCACTGATTGCAATTGGCGCATGTTCACGTGAAGAGCCGCAACCAAAGTTTTTTCCAGTTACAATTATGCTGGCTTCCTTCGCCTTGGAATGAAAATTTGGATCCAATCCCTCCATTGCATGCTCTCCAAGCTCGTCATGATCATGTAATTTGAGATATGGTCCAGGTAGAATTACATCCGTGTCTATACTATCCTGCTCGTATTTAATGACCCGCCCTTTCATTACAAATCCCTTGGATCAGTCAATTTGCCTGTAACAGCTGATGCAGCTGCAACTAATGGTGATGTAAGATATGTCTTAGAGTCAATATGTCCCATTCTTCCAGGAAAATTACGATTAGTAGTACTAACGCATACCTCATCCTTAGCTAAAACACCCATATGTGCGCCACAGCATGCACCACAAGTTGGAGCACCTATTACTGCTCCAGCGTCCAAGAAAATTTTATCCAGTCCATTTTCAGCAGCCTTTTTGTAAATAGATATTGCCGCTGGAACAACTTCTGTTCTGACTTTAACTTTTCTTCCTTTGAGAATTTTTGCTACAGCCACTAAATCTTCATATTTTGCGCCAGTGCACGAGCCGATATAGGATTTGTCAATTTCAATACCAGTTGTTTCCTGAACAACTGAAACATTTTGCGGAGAAAACGGCTTCGCAACTAGTGGTTCAAGTTCTGACACATCATATTCGAATGTTTTTTCATATTGAGTACCATCATCATCATACACTGCATTATACTCGGTCACGCCTCGTTCTGCTAAATAGTCGAAAACTTTCTGGTCTGGTTCAATTATTCCATTTTTTGCACCAGCTTCGGTAGTCATATTTGTTAACGTTAAACGTGATTCTACAGACATCTCAGAAATCCCACTTCCTCCAAACTGCATAGCACATCCAGCTCCACCATCAGTGGTAATATCACCAATAATCTTCAAGATCAAATCCTTTGCCATAACATGGTCTGGAAGTTTACCACTAATTTTGAAATACAAAGTTTTTGGAACTTTGAACCAAAGATTGCCATATAATAACACATAAGCCACATCCGTATGACCTAGCCCACAAGCAAAGGCTCCCAAAGCACCAGTCGTGTTTGTATGAGAATCGCCACCAATGTATAGCTCTCCTGGTGATACAAGACCTTCCTCGTGTGACAAGGTGTGACATATTCCATATTGGCCCAAACCATACTTGTAGTGCTTTTTTATTCCAAATTTGTCTGTGAATTTAGTAAGTATAGATATGTTTTCTGCAGATATTTTATCAGCTGATGGCACAAAGTGATCTTCTGCAACCCATACCATAGAGGGATCAAAAAGTTTGTCTATTTTTACCACTCCATCTTTTTCCAATTTTTCAAACGTCTTAATTACTCCCGGTCCTGAAACATCATGAAGCATTACCTTATCTACATTTGCAAATATTACGTCTCCAGGTTCTAGTTTTTCCTTACCGGAGGCCCTAGCTAAAATTTTTTCTGTGATATTCATATTGGAAATCGGTTCTTCTTTAGATTAAAACCTTTTCAGAATAATAAAAAGGAAGCAGTTTAAAATTTAATCATGACATTAGAGGTGTTCACAGTAAAGGCAACAAGAAAACGGGATAAATTTGACCTTTACGCTGAAATTAAAAAATTAGTTAAAGAAAATGGAATTTCACTTAAGGAAGGAGACATTCTAGTAATTTCAAGCAAGTATATTTCTAATTCTCAGGGAAGAGTGTTGAATTATGGTAAGATCAAACCGTCTGAAAAGGCAAACGAGTTATCAAAAAAATTTTCAATTAATAACGAATTAAGTGAGGTGATAATTCGAGAATCTGATTTTATCTTTGGCGGAGTTTCTGGATTTGTTATCGCATCGGCTGACAATATTATGGCACCAAATGCAGGTATTGACAAATCAAATTCTCAAAATAAATTAATTTTATATCCACACAACCCGTATTTAGTTGCAGAACAGATAAAAAGAAAATTCTTTTTGGATTATAGTATTCATGTTGGCGTTATAATAGTTGACAGTAGATTAATGCCGGCAAGAGTAGGTACAATTGGTATAGCAATTGCCTGTTCAGGAATTGAACCAGTTTTAGATAGACGAGGAACCAAAGACCTTGATGGTAACGCATTAAAAGTTACATTTCAGGCTATTGCGGATAATTTAGCATCTATTGCAAATCACAAAATGGGTGAAGGGGATGAAACATTGCCACTGGCAATAATTAGAGACTCGGGTGCAAAAATAACCGATAGAAAGATTAGTCCAAAAGAGATGACAATTTCACACGATGAGTGTGTTTATGTTAGAGGTTTGAAAAACAATAATACTATTTAAAATGTTACCGTGTTTGTTATATTCATTTTAAATATAGGAAATCTTGAGCGAGAGTATGTCTGAATATCTTACAAAGTACCCAAAGACTGTTTCTTTTCTTGACGTAGTTTGTGGTAGTCTAAAAGGAATTGTAAAAATAAGCAATATTTCCTCTGTTGAGCAGCTGCATGTTGTGGTAAAAAAAAATGCAGATGAATTATTTAGGATATTCTTAAAGGAAGGTTTTACAAGGATCAAATTTGAACACAAGCAACCGTTTCAAATTGGTAATGGACTTTCGTTGAAACTCAAAAAGCCTTGGGAAATGCACGTTAGGTTTGTAAAACTCAAAAAAGAACTTATAGCTATACACGCGGAAGTAGAAATTTCTCGTGATTATGTCCAGCATCTTTTTGGACAAAGAACACCGGTGATATATGAAATAGAAAACATGCTAAAAAAATACCAAATTGAGTATAAAGTTTGGAATAATAGAATCAAAAAGTATGTTCAGACTGTATTTGATAATTATAAGATCAAATTGCTAACTCCAAATATACCAGTTTTTGCATGGAAGCCCATGCTGTTTGTTATCTCTACAGTAGCTTTGATGTATCTTTGGAAATACATCGATACAGTTTCTTGAATTAAAATTTTTACCGTCTTTTAACCTTTAATTATAAATTTCCAGTTTGTAAATTATTGAATGATGATCCATCTGCTATGTCTTTAAGATTTTATGGAATTTCTCCATGGGAACAGGAAGTTCTCTACGGCTTGTTCAGTAATAAATTTAAGATAATTCAGGAAGAAACTACACAAACTGATACAAACTTTGTAAGCGAGTTGGTAATTATCATACCCGTACAATTCAGTGAAGAATTTTTCAAGTGGTTTGAGTTTCGGTCATGGGAGAGAGTTAAATCATTACTGAAAGAATTGAAAAGACGTCGTGGTAGAGGAAATGCTATCAAAATTGAAATCGTCTTTACTGGTAACCCAAATGTCCGCCTTATTGCTGACTTGAACGAGACTCATCTCTTTAATAGTTCAATAGAAAAAATTGACTTTGTCGTGGAATTACTCCCTTACCATCTGAATGAAGCAAGTATTCCCAAAAATCCTTCTGAAGTAATTTACAAATTTGATACGGAGACTAGTAAATGGCGATTGAGTATGGCGGTGTATAAAGATAAAAAATTCATTTTTACCAAAAATGGTTGGCGACCCATTACTTGATGTCCTTTTCTAAAGGCTCAACTAATGAATGAAGTTCCTTGTATTTTGAATCTAGAAATTCTAATGCCTCTGTTAGTTTTTTTGTCTTACCATACTTGTATCTCACCATTTCTCGATGATGCCAAAAGTTTTTGTTATCTTCTATAGGAATTGTTGTAAAATAATCTGCTCCTTTAATTGAATCAGGTATTTTCATATCATAAGGAAATAAATAATCAGCAATAAACCATTCATCACCATCAGGATAATCAGAACCTGTTTCAACATCAAAAAAAACATGAAGCAAATGAGATTGCATAAGACCGTCACCGGAAATTGTAGGATGTTTTATGCTTGTTTTTTTAAAATCAAGTTTTACAAGCTCATCTTCAAAAAAACCCTTAATGATAGATTTTCGAAAAATTTTATTGACATCAGTTATGTTCAAGGTAATGTTACAGTTCGTATAACTTGCTAATAACTAATATGGAAATTGTACAACAAAAGTATCTAGGATCTTAAAGAATCTAGAATTTTTGAAATATCAGTTGTAGGTTTCCCGTTCTTCGAAATATTTTGTTTTGCAGCAGGATTTTCAAGATAATTAGGAATCCTATCCGTAATTCTTTTTGTATATGGAGTAATTAATTCATTCTTATAAAATATTCCCGTAGGTATTTTGTTTTCCCATTCAAGCGATTTTTCCAATGACTGACTTAGTTTTTCATTCAGCTCATCAATGTTGCCATAATGCACTACTGGATCATAGTCTGTATCCGCAAGGTTGTAAATTCTAGGTGTTGGTTTTTTTGTTTCACTGTTAACTTGATCAAAGCCAGCAAACCAGTCTCTGGTGTAAATATCATTGTATGTGGGGCATGGTTGTAAAACGTCAATAAACGAGAGACCCTTATGTTTTATTGCAGCTGTAATGAGATCTTTTAACTGTCTAACATCATATGAATAACTTCTAGCAACAAAGGTAAAACCACTTGCAACGGCAAGGGCGATAGGATTCACATTGTAATTTGGGTTAGGGTTTGGTAGGGATTTAGTTTGTTCGCCTAACTTTAGAGTAGGTGAGGCTTGACCCTTTGTTAATCCGTATACAGCATTGTTGAATATGATATACGTCATATCGACGTTTCGTCTCCCCGCCGCAACAAAATGACCGGCTCCGATTCCAAGACCGTCACCATCTCCGCCAGCGGCAACTATTGTCATTTCTGGATTTGCAATTTTTGCACCCTGAGCGAACGTTAAAACTCTGCCGTGAAGTGTATGAATTCCATATACGTTGATAAAGTGAGATGTCTTACCTGAACAGCCAATTCCAGAGAAAATTGCTGCTTTATGTGTAGGAATTTGCATTTCTGTTAATGACATTTGTATTGCGTTAACTATGCCAAAATCCCCACAGCCTGGGCACCAGTCATTATGGACCTGAGTTTTGTAATCGCCTAACTTAATCGCCATATAGCAACACCTGCCTTTTTTCAGCTTTCTTTTCTAATATTTTTTTTAGAGAATCAAAAATTTCTATACATGTCATAGGCCTTCCCGTATATTTTAAAACATAATAGTCCGGATCTCTTAGCAAATTTTCTCTTATCAATGAAGCAAGTTGGCCAGTCATATTTG
>DTTB01000088.1 GCA_012964965.1 Candidatus Nitrosopelagicus sp. | reverse complement strand
TGAAATATTTTGCATTTACCTATGACAAAGTAATGACAAACCAGAAATTTGCAGAATTATTTGATATTCCTCCAAGAAAAGAAGATTCTAAAGCAGAACAGATTCATTATGATATTGGTGCAAGTGCACAAAAGGTTTTGGAAGAAATTATGTTAAGAATGGCGAATCATGTTCATAAGAAGACTGGAATGAAAAATCTATGCCTTGGCGGAGGCGTTGCACTGAATGGCGTAGCAAATTATCGTATTCTCAAAGAGGGTCCTTTTGAAAACGTTCACATTCCTCCATCCCCGGGAGATGGTGGTAGTGCAATTGGATGTGCACAGTATTCATATTTTTGTCATGCTAAAAATAAAAGGAGAAGAGAACATAATGTTGAAAGAATTCAAAATAATATCTATGTAGGTCCATCATATTCTAATGATGAGATAAAATCATTTCTTGACACAAACAAAATACAATACAAGTTTCTTGCAACAGATTTACTACTCAAAACTACTGCAAAGTTGATATCAGAAGGTAATATTGTTGGTTGGTTCCAAGGAAAAATGGAGTGGGGACCACGAACGCTTGGAAATAGAAGCATATTGGCAGATCCACGTGATCCTAAAATGAAAGATATTTTGAATGAAAAAATCAAGCACCGAGAACTATTCAGACCTTTTGCTCCAAGTATTTTAGAAGAGTATGTTTCTGAATATTTTGAACTTGATATTCCTAGTCCATACATGCTTTTAGTTGCAAAGATAAAAAAACCAGAAAAAATTCCTGCAGTTACTCATGTTGATGGAACTGGTAGATTACAAACAGTTTCAAAGCATGTTAATTCATTATATCACAGTTTGATTAACGAGTTTTACAAAATCACTGATGTTCCTGTAGTAATTAATACATCAATGAATGTGAGAGGGGAACCAATAGTAAATACCCCAGAACAAGCTCATGCCATGATATTAAAAACAGAGATGGATTATATTATGATGGGAAATTATATGATTCAAAGAATAGATTCATAATGTATGTACGTATCCTTAAATCGTAAACCAGCCAGACTTCATATAAGATAACGCAATATTGAGACCAAATATGGCAAAGGTAATTCCATAAATCGAAAACATAATTGCGTTAATTTTTGCCTCGGATGCTTTCTTTTCAATGATAGTGTAGATAAACTTCCCTCCATCAAGTATGGGCAACGGAAGCATGTTGATGATTCCAATGAAAAATGAAATCATCCACAACCAAAGAAGGAACATAGATACTTGAGGATCCCATTCTATGAAATTGTAAATTGGTTTGTAAAATGCATTATCTCTCATAATGCCAACTAGACCTTTATCAGGATCATCAGGAGAAGACATGATCTCAACAGGGAATTCTAATTGTTGTCCATCTCTATTTACTGTAACAGTAACAGTCTCTCCGGGTTTCAGATCAACTTTTTGAAAATCTAACGGAGTTATAATGGGCACACCTTCAATTCCTGTTATGACATCATTTTTTTGCAGACCTGCTTTTTCCGCACCACTACCTTCAATAATTGAAAGGATGAGAACGCCATCTGGTTCATCATAAAACCATTCCAAAAATGGCTCTGGTAAAATTAACGCAAATAAGGGATTTGTTAATAAAATTGCTCCTAATACAAATGCAAAAATTACATTTGCGGTTGCTCCTGCACCTATGACCCTGAGCTTTGATATTTTTCTTGCATTATCAAATTCTTTTTCGTCTGGTTCTACAAATCCTGCAAACAGTGCAATGAAAATAGCAAACCCTCCAGTCTTGATCTTTATTTTTTCTAGAGTAGCTACTATACCATGAGCACCTTCGTGAACCACAAGAACTATTGGAATAGATAACAGAAAATACAACATAGCTGGTGCAGAAGTTAGCGTAACTCCCGGTATTAGCACTGTTAATTCAGCAAATTCTGTTGGCTTGATAAAAAAGTTTGAAATGTTTGAAAGCAAAAACCAAAACGCAAACCCCATCATTAGAAATCCTGCTATTACACTAACATCAGCAAAAACTCGAATTCCCCGTCTAGTCCTAGTTAACATTTTTGAAAGTACTGACTGGACTTGATTATTTTTGTATGTTAGACTGTAGGGTTTTATTGTAAAACCGTGTTTTTCTAGTTTTAGCGACTTTGCTACAATTAAGATAACAACCCATGCTATCAAAACGTAAATTATTGCATTTTCTGCGAGAAAGTCAAGAGCCAAATCAATTGCTACTTTTTTTAATCACGTAAATTTATCGGTTACTGTGAAACCAGTCATTATTGTATCGACATTTCCTGACAAAACATCAATCACAAAGATTGCCAATCAATTGGTAAAGAAAAAACTTGCTGCATGTGTTAACATTATGAAGATTTCATCTGTTTATTCCTGGAAGGGAAAAATAGAAAATCAACCTGAATATCTTGCGCTTTTCAAAACTACCAAGAAAAATCAGCTTGTACTAAAAAAGGAACTTAGAAAACTTCACCCATATGATATTCCAGAAATTGCAGAAATCAATGTAGATTCGATCAACCAAGCGTATCTAAAATGGCTAGTAGACTCTACACGTTAGCCTTCTACTGGAAATCTTAGAATTGAAATAATACCACCAAGTCCTGTTACTCTCAATCCAGCATCAGTAGTAGTATCTACACTGTAAATACTACTACCTTTAGACTCCACATCATTTAGAAAATCTATAACCTCCTGTTCATCATAGCTTTGCATTACTTTTTCAGAAAAAATAAGCGAGTCTATTGCACCGTATTGATTTGCATTCTTGGTTTCTTCAAAACCCATTGTGAATTTACGGCTTTTTTTATTGGCAAGAAACATTACTTGATCTATTATATCAGAGACTTTTGCAAGCTTACTATTTGAAATTATTTCTTTCATTGATTTAGATTTGGTAAATATATGAATACCATCTTCTCCACCAGAATCAATGCCTTCAACTATTTTTATTTCATGATTTTGTCCAATCTGTGTCTTTGCAAGAAAATTTGCAAACCTATTTTTTGTTTCACCTGGTCCAAAGATGATGATCTGATTGTCAGTTCTTACAACTGACAACAAGGCTTTTGAAATTTCATCAAAGAAATTTTCAATTTTAAAATTTGTTTTATATCGCTTTCCACTAGACCCTGAATAGATATTCTGTAGTAGATGTAGATGCGTCCCCTTAAGTTTTCCAATACCACAATCATTAGTATCTATAGCAATTAAGATAAATGCCAAATTCTGATTATTAGTTTTAAGAAGTTTTTTTTCTATTGACGCCCATTTTTTTTTTACTAAGTTAAATGGTTGATCAACTTTGATGATAAATGAATGATGTGATCCGTGTGGAATTGATTCATTGTTAGATTCTTTAATTATTCCACTTACACGCATTCTGTCCAACACATTATCCAGTGATATTTTTTCAACTTCTAGTGATAATCTAATCTTTATTCGTTCTCCCTTATCAGGTCTTGCAAAATCTTTTTCCTGTTTAATAACACGAACAGTCTCACCAACAATTCTATCTCCTCTTTTTATTATTCGGCGAAGAATAATTAGATCATCAGAATCTTCTGGTATGCATGAGATTGAATTATTATCAATAATTTTTGTTATCATATCTATTCTTCTTGCAGTAAAAGAAAACTTTTCAATTTTTTTGCGTCATTTTTTGAACGTATTTTTCTACCCAATCAAGGGTAATAACACCGCTTTGTGCCAAGTTTACAAGAGAATTTGATGAAGCCTCTCCAGTAACTTTACCACTATTGTGTCTAAACTGGCGCCACTTTAGACTTGTATTTCCAGTCTTTGAATTATAGATGATGCCTAACACATCTCTTGCATTCACAAACGTAATATTTCTGATCTTCTTTAAAGTCACCTTATCAGCAGCCTCAACGTATATGGAACCAAGGCTTTCTTCGCGCTCAGGAAAAACTTCAGGATCTTCTGAATAGCTTTCAGGAGCAAATGAACTGCAAGTGCTTACTATCGTGAATCTTCGAAAGTTTTCCAATGATGTGGCAGCATCTATTTTTACCATTTCTGTTTCAATATGTGGTGTTATTTATCAAGCTTCTTGAAAGATTCAATTAGTATTTGCTTAAACTACGATTTGCAGGCATTGATGAGCTTATCCCTTTGAATAGATGATGAGGATCTTGAGTTCTGAGCCTGCAATCTACCATTTATGAAATGTCTGAATACAGATTAACCAAAATCACTATCACGTTTTTGTGATTGCTCTTCATTCGTTCTTGCAGATGCCCTAAATTCATCATCATGATTTTGTCGCCCATGACCACATTTTACGCATGCAAGAAATCTACCATTTGGATTTTTTTCAAAATTTTCACAACCACAAAAACATGTCAAAATTCATCACCCTTCATACTTGGTAATTTTCCAATATGATAAAACAAATCATACCTCACCAGTTTCATTTTTGGTACAACATTCTCCTAAAGGAATTTCATGATCATGTGGGCATTTTCGTGGATGTTTTAGCATAGTACACAATGCATCTGTAAATTGTTTGTTCATATGATGTTCAATTCCACATACCAATTCCTCATCAATTTCTACCTTAAGAGCACTATCCAACAATACTTCAAGCAGTCTACTATTTCTCATCATACTTGAACCAATCCTTTCACCATCCTCAGTAAGAGACACTCCAGCTTTGTTATACGAAACTAATTGTTTTTCATTTAGTTTTTTTAACATTTGAACAACACTTGGCTGTCTAACATGTAGTATTTTTGCAATAGAACTAATTTTTACTTCCTCATTTCGTTCTTTTAAGTGCCAAATTCCCTTAAGATACATCTCAACATGTTCAGCTTCGGCAGTTCCGACGAATAGTACTTCATCATCTTTTAGTATCATGACTTCACTTCCAAAGTATCTTTTAATAAATATTCAAAATATTCGGTTGCAAAACCAGATAATGCTGCATGATCTGTGCAGATAGCTATAATTTCAGAGCTGTTTGAATGACTAATTTCAGGACCCAATAATATTACAACATATTGTTTATCTGAAATTATACCACCGCCATAGAGTCCTTTCTTGATCTTTACAGTGGCAACGCGTTTTAATCCTTTGAGAGCACTTTTGTCAAATTTGTCAGACGTAAGAATAGTGATTTTGACGCCTTTGTCATGCAATTGCCTTATTCTTGGCAGTGCCTGTTTTACTAATTCCTCTCCAGCTTTCGGGATTGCAATTAGCACTTCTTTTCTACATGATTCTATTATCTCAAGAATTTTAGTTGCTATGTTCATGGTACCTGTTATTACCCAGATATCAGGCCGTTCACTTGTTCCACTTTTTTCATATAGTGGACCAAGTTCTGTCATGATCATTTTCTCATTTTTAGCAAATTCCGTTTCATAGTTTTGCTTTGTTGTTTGTAGTGCACTATTTGGAGATTTAGCAAAATATTTTGTCGGTCTTGATTCATCTGAAGATATCCAGCCTTTTTCCTCTAACACACCCAAAACTTCATAAATTTTCGAATAGGGTACAGTAGATTTCTCACTTAACTCTGAGGCATTAAGCTCACCACTTCTTATTAATGAAGTAAAAGTTTTGATCTCATAACTAGTTAGACCAACTTTTTCCAAAGATTTTCGTACCTGATTGGAAATGCTCATTTTGTCGTTGTTATTTTGTAACTGAACACCTTATAAATTACCCGCCTATTCCAACGGTGTATAGTATGAAACTTATTATATACTGATTTCCGAGACTTTTAGTAATAATGGCACTAATTCAGATTTCTAACCAATCAACGAAATCGTTGAGCAAAAAATCAACCATTCGTTTCACTCAGAGTATTTGCCCTGACTGCAATATGATTTTAGATGCTGAAGTATTTGAAAGAGATGAAAAAGTCTACATGACAAAAACATGCCCTACACACGGAGAATGTGAGGAATTATACTTTGGTTCATATGACATGTACAAGAAATTCAGTACTTACTGGGTTGATGGTAAAGGAGCCCATGCACCAAACGTTATGATGGAAGACAAATGTTCATGCCCAAATAACTGCGGACTTTGTTCCAATCATTTGTCTCATAGTGGACTTGCAAATATTATAGTTACAAACAGATGTGATCTTACTTGCTGGTATTGTTTCTTTTACGTAAAGAAAGGTCTTGAAGGAGCTTACATGTATGAACCAACCCAGGATCAAGTACGAGCTATGATGAAGACCCTGAGGGCTGAGAGACCAATTCCTGGAAACTCTATGCAGATTACTGGTGGTGAACCAATGCTAAGAGAAGATATCACTGATTTGATCAAAATAATGAAAGAGGAACATGTAGATCACATACAAATGAATACCAATGGAATACGTCATGCTCTAGACCCAGAAGCTGGTAGAGATGTCAGATTAGCGGGTTGTAACAATCTTTATCTTAGTTTTGATGGAGTTACAGCAAGAACCAATCCAAAGAACCATTGGGAAATTCCACATGCATTAGATACTTGTAGAAAAACGGGAACAACCGTAGTATTTGTTCCAACTGTAATTAAATCAATTAATGATCATGAGCTTGGTGGAATTATTAGATATGCACAAAAGAACTTGGATATTGTTCACGCAGTAAACTTCCAACCAGTATCATTGACTGGAAGGATGGGAAAACAAGAGAGAGAGAAGTACAGAATTACCATTCCTGACTGTATTCAGAGAATAGAAGAACAAACACAGGGTCAGGTAACTATTGATGATTGGATGCCAGTACCAAGCTGTATGCCACTTACAAATGTGATTGAGGCATTCTCAAGCAAACCAAAGTATGAACTGTCAATTCATTTTGCATGTGGTGCGGGTACATACATCTTTGAAGATGCAGATACGAAGAAACTTGTTCCAATGACACGATTTTGTGATATTCAAGGAATGCTTGAACTGTTTGAGGATAAATCAGAACAAATTCGTTCTGGAGCTAACAAGTACTTTACAATGCTAGAAGTAGTAAGAAAACTGAAAAGTTTCATTGAAAGTGACAAGCAGCCAGCAGGTTTGGATCTGGCAAAGATGTTTAGTAGCATACTAATGAAAAGATCATTCGAAGCAATAGGTAGTTGGCATGTTAAAGGCCTCTTCTTGGGCATGATGCACTTCCAAGACAAGTATAACGAAGATCTTGAAAGATTACAAAGATGTGATATTCATTATCTCACACCAGATCTTAGGATAGTTCCATTCTGTGCATTTAATGTAATTCCTGAGTGGTATAGAGATAGAATCCAAAAGAAATATTCTATCACCGTTGAGGAATGGGAAGAACAACAAGGTGAAAAACTTGAGGACTGTCTTTACAGAGGTCTTATGAGAAGGGGTGCAGGCGATGAGCTTGCAGCAGGCTGTGCCAAGAGTCAGATGTTCCACGAAGCAGAGCAAGCAACAATGTGATTATAGTCACACTTTATTTTTAGGCAATAAACCAAAAGAAACCTATGACAATTGAATTATTTGTCAATGGAACATTAATGCGTGGACTGGCACTGCACAAAAATTTACAAGGTGCCAATTTTCTTGGCGAGTTTAGCACCCTTCCAATTTATCGTCTTTATTCTATTGACGACATTCATCCTGGTATGTTTGAGGTCGAGGAAGGTGGAATTTCAGTTGCAGGCGAAATGTACAGCATGAGCGACGAAATCTTTCAACGGGTGAAAAATGGAGAGCCATCTGACCTGTATTTTGGAGATGTTAAATTAGACAATGGGAATGTAGTCAAAGGCGTGTTATTCCCGAGGGAGATAGCAGAGTCAAACCACAAAGACATTTCTAACTTCGGCGGTTGGCGTGCCTACATAGCCAGCCTTAAGAAATAGATTACTGATGAAATCTGTATTGAATTTTGAAATTGACACCATTGGAAAATCAGCATTAAATTTTATCGAGTCATATTCTGAGGGTGATACAATCGGCGAAACCGTAAAAGTTTTTGAAAATACAGTTTATTTGAAAACAACGGCTGATGATTTAATCTGTTTAACTTCAAAGGATGTAAAAGCTCCAATCAACCTGAATCTTGATTCACCTGTTAATTTTTTGAAATTAGATTGTATTAACAAAAAAGCCATTAGAACACCAAACGGGCTAAAGTTAGAAACTATCGGATTTGATACTAAAAACTCGAAAATTTATCCTATAACAAAGGATCATGAAATAAAAGCCGGTTTGCGGAATAGAATTCTGTTTTCTGTGGATGAAATGAATCTTTTTGACACATCAGGAAGTATTCTTGACAATCACTCACCATTTTTCAACGAATTATCAGATTCAATCAGGTTCATATCAGAATCTGCACAAAAACGCGATTTGGTGAAATTATCAGACCAACTTTCAAGTATTGTTGGTTTGGGAAACGGATTCACTCCTTCAGGTGACGATTTTATAGTCGGTTTCTTATTTTGCTTGAATAGAATTCTTTTGTGCTCAAACCACAAGGACGCCAAATTTGTTATCATGGGAAACACTAACTGGGCTAGCAAAAAATTCATTGATTACTCTCAGAACGGCATCGTTATTGAGCCACTTGAGATGTTTGTAAATTTTTTATTGTCAGGAGAAAACGAAACAAAATTTCCTTTAATGGATCTTATTCAAGTGGGCAAATCCAGTGGTATTGACGCAAGCATAGGTGCGATTATAGCTACAGTGTTTGTTTTTGATAATGACTTTAGAA
>DTTB01000087.1 GCA_012964965.1 Candidatus Nitrosopelagicus sp. | reverse complement strand
TTTTTTATTAACTGTTTATTATACGTGACTCATTTTTTATATGATTAATTTTGATTATAATTTTTAGTATAGCATATTCTAAAATAGAACGTTAAAATAATTCAGTGATTTTCGATGTTAAAAAAATAATGACACATGTATTTTTGAATTTTTTAGGGTCCCATTGTAGAATGTGTAGTCCGAACAACTATATCGCTAGGCTTATCTTTATTTGAATCACTTATTGACACTTCATCCTCCTGCAATTTTTGCAACTGACACTTGTAGTTTCCAGCCCGTCTTCCATACCAAATTGTCTTGTAACCCCACATAATGGGATCATTTTCAATTACTAAATTCTTGTAGTAGTATCTTTTTGGAATTTGTTTCAATTCATTCCCATCATTAGTAAAGAAATTCTTCCAATCAAATTCAAAATTCTCAGATTTTACTTCATCTTTGTTATCTCGTATTGATAACGTGAAAACTTCAAATTTAACCAAATCATTTAACAGTTTTTCAGGTGTATTAAGATTAAATTTTTTATCTATGAAGCTAACAAGACGTTCAGCGTCCTGATGAAATTTTTCTTTATTATACGTTAAACGCAACCAACTAGCCTCCTCAATTGGCCACATTATATCTCCAAGTTTAGGATCATATTCATCCCATCCTTTACCAGTATAGCCACCATCTCTAAATTCTATTACATGATTAACTTCATCAGAAAAGATAGATTTTGCAGTACGGCAAAATTCCATAAACACTTCATAGAATTTTGTATATCGAATGTTATGTACTATATTATAATAAGTAGCGATATGTTTTAGAATGCCTAAACTTTGTAATGTCAAAAAACACCAAGAGTATAGATATGTCTCCTTCAGATCTTCACAAGAACATGTACTAGTTTCAACAACAATTTCTTCATACTCCTGATGAGTTCCTCTGTTATGAATTGATGAATGAACTAACATGATTGGCGAACGTACAATTTTAATTTTGTATTTTTCTCTATATTCAGGCACATTCATTGGAGCATTTGGTAAAACTGTACAGTTGTAAATGAAAACAGTGTCTACTTTCGTCATTGCTATGCTATCTAATCCATCTTTAAATGATTGAAGAGTTTCGCCTGGCATTCCCATAATTAATTCTGTATATGTCGGGATTCCATTTTTTCGAAAAGTAGAAGCTAGTTCTGAAAAGGTGTCAAATTTAATGTTTGCTCGCTTAACTATTTTTAAAGTATCTGGATCTAGAGATTGTACAGCTAGAGTTACTGCACCAAGTATACCACCATCCTGCAATTGTTTTGCAATAGGAATAATCTTTTCAGACGAGTTCTTAGCCCATGCAGGTCTCACTCTTTCAGGATAATTAGTTTTTAATGCAACTTCCTTGAGTTTTTCTGCTATCCGGAAATCTCTTTCTTGAAAAATTCCAAAGTTGGCATCACAACAATCAATATATGGTATCTTATTTTCTGCGAACCATTCTATTTCTTTAAATAATCTTGATTCTTCCCATTTTCGAACTTTTGTAAATGTTGCACTACCCCAATCACAAAATGTACACGCATATGGACAACCTCTGTTGGTCTCCCAACCTACAATCCATCTAATTCCATCTACTTTTTCAACTAAATCCCATACAGTATTAGTTAGATAGGGAGATGGTAAATTGTCTAATTCATTTATTCTTTCTTGAAGCTGGTTTCGAAATTCCTTTGTTTCTATTCCCTTAACTTGTGAATAATCTTTATCTTTTAAATACGCTGTTAGAATATTTTCTAAAATATATTCTCCTTCACCATGAGCTATAATATCAACGTAAGGATGTTGTTTAAAAAAATCCTGTGCCAGATCAGGTATTTGTGCTCCACCAAAAATTATAGTACAATTTGGATTAATTTTTTTTACTTCACTAGCAAGATATTTAGTTATTTCCCAGTTCCATACATAACATGAACATAAAAGAATGTCAGTATCATGACATTCTTTGATATATTCTTCTACTTCAGTTCTAAACACAAAACTTTTTTCAAATTTAAAATTATTCTTTATCTTTTCATTAGTTTTTACATATGTTACCATAGATGCGATTCTACAAGGGAAGTGAATCTGATCACCATACTGAAAATTAAATTCTGAACTGTTTACTTTGAACAAGTGTATTCACTTCCTATTTAC
>DTTB01000086.1 GCA_012964965.1 Candidatus Nitrosopelagicus sp. | reverse complement strand
CAATTCATATTTTTCGCCATCAGAAATTAATTCTTCTAATGTTTCACCATATGGTGCAGATGAGACTTTAAACGAATTTTCTTTGTCAGGAATTTTTGAATTGATTTCATAACTTTTGAATTTTTCTGGCGATTCCGTAATAGTCAAGTAACGAACATAATCCAAGCTTCCTCCCCAATCTCTCAATACCACTCCCTGCAAATTATTTAATGCATATTCTGAAAACTCTAATTTTTCATTATCTAAGACATGATATGGTGTTCCGTATCTAATCATGAATAGGGATGAAAGGAAAATTATTGTTATGATGATTACTATAATGAAAACATCTTTTTGCCTTCTGGAAAATGAAAAAGTACTCAGCCCGTATTCAGTCACTCTTTGAATTGGTATAACTGAAAAAATCATTAAAAATGGTAATAGATACAGCATAAATCTTCTATCGGATATCACTGACATGACTATTGTTAGAGACGCAAGAGATACCAAAATGAAGATCCAGTTTGCCTTTATATAATTTGGATTTTGATCAAATGCTCTAAATGAAAATATTATTCCAAATGGTATTAAAATGAACAAAAATGGAAATGACAAAACTGAAATTGTTTGAAGACTGTTGTAAAATCCCTGTAAAATAAAAGTCTGAATAAATGAGGGTAGACCATTTTCTTCAATGTAGTCAAATGGAGAGCTAGTTGTTTTCGTATGTAGTTCGCTGTACAATAATTCAGGGCTTCCAGCAAAAATTATGTTTTTATAAACTGAATAAAATGGATCTCCAAATTCTTCATTACGTTCTGATAATACGGGTGAAATTACCAACAAAAATAACACTACACCAAGTCCATAGTTCCTAAACAAATTAGGAGATCCTCTTAATGTAATAAAGTAAATAATTGTAATTACAATAAATACAAAAACTCCATTGATTCTTATCCAATAAGCAATTCCAGCTAAAAATAGCGAAATTAAAACAAATCTTGTATTCTTATTTAAAATAAAATAAAATGAACCAATTATAGCAAGATGAAATAACGGTTCGGATAGCCCAAAACCAGAATTATAATTAAGATGTGGTTCAAATGCAAAAAGGCTTGCCAGAACAATCGAGTACCTTTCATCAAAAAACTTTCGTCCTACCACATACATCATAGGTATGGAAAATGTGGCTACGCCAATACTTAGTGATCGTATTGTGTTAGAATAATCAATGAAATTTTCCGAATCAATGAAGCCAAAAAATATGGATACGAATAATGACCATCCCATACCTCTATGTGATGATTGTGAAAAATCACCGTTTGTGTGAGCAATTGCATTAAGTGTATAACCAAGATTATCCGAATTTACTGGAATCGAAAAATCAACTAGGTATAATTTTAAACCTAATGAAATTAAACAAATTATAATTAACGAAAAAATTATTTGTTTTTTATTCAATTTATTTCCAAAAAATGAATTCTTTAATTATTTGGTAGCTTAATTGCGCACCAACAGTTAGTGGTCTCATTTTTCTTTCACCACCTATTCTATTCGGCTCTATACTTTCAATTTCGTAAATTGGAATTTTTCTTTTAGCTAATCTAATACATGTTTGTTGTTCAACATTCAAATATTGTGCATCTGTCTTCAATTCGTCCCATAGCTCTCTCTTAATAATCCGAAAGCCATTTAATGCATCAGTATAATTACCACCAAAGAAAGTATTTACTAAAAATGTAAACATATTGTTTCCAAATCTCTCAATCCAATTTGCATCTTCAGATACTGAATTTTTCCCAAATCTCGAAATATGAACTACATCGTGACCTTCTTTAGTCTTCTCAATCAATTTAGGTATATCTTCAGGCAAATCATTTCCATCCGGACTAAAAAACATAACATAGTCTGATTGTGTTGCATCTGTACCAATTCGGCAGGCATTTCCCTCTCCTTTGTTTTTTTGATGAATTACGTCAAATCCTAATTCTTTAGCCTTTTCTACAGTTCCGTCAGTTGAACCACCATCAACAAAAACTATCTGTTCCGCCCACTCTTTTTTTACTTGTGGCATAATTACACTCACACCTTCAATTTCATCTAAAGTTAAAACAAAAACAATTGTGGACATATTGGAACAATTTTCTAACTATATTTAAAATTATTAATGGTTACCATTAAGTTCTAATTTTTCT
>DTTB01000085.1 GCA_012964965.1 Candidatus Nitrosopelagicus sp. | reverse complement strand
GTACATTCCTATATTCAAATTTGATTGATAAAAAGTAAACTTGTCATTTGTAAAGTCTACATTTTAAGTATCAAAATTTCATAAGAAGTGTGGATGTCATCCCAGCTAGTAACTAAAAAATCCTTAGTGTTTGTTGCGTTTGCTCTATTTTCTCTTATTTTCATTGGAGCAATTTTCTCTTTGGGAACTTCATCAATTTTAGAAGGTAAAGAAAACACATCGTATCTCTCGTGGTTGATCATAGCTTATGTTGCAGGATTATCCATGATTGTCTTGCCATGCACACTTCCATTGGTTTTCATTATTGTGCCATTGAGTATGGGAAAAGGATATAGAAAGGGTCTTACAATGGCATTACTTTTTGGAGCAGGCCTCACAATTACAATAGCTACTTATGGTGTTGGTGTTGCAACAATTGGGCAGTCTGCATCCTTAGATCAAGTCTCAACAATTATGTTTTTGATTGCAGGGGTTGCAGCTTATATCTTTGGGTTATCACAACTAAAACTAATCTCACTGAAGATGCCATCCTATTCTAGTACACCAAAATTCATTCAAAAAAGAGGAGACCACACAAAAGCTTTCTTTATGGGTTTACTTTTGGGAAATGCAGGTGTTGGATGCCCCAATCCATTGTTTTATTGGTTACTAATCTACATTGCAGGAACTGGAAGCCTTGAGATCGGTGCATCATTAGGAGTTGTTCATGGAATGGGAAGAGCAATTCCACTTATTCTCATGTCAGTATTGGCAGTTCTTGGAATTAATGCTACAAAAAGCTTGACGCAAAAAAGATACAGTATAGAAAAAGCTACAGGATGGATGCTGATTATTATTGGGACATTTCTTATAATCAATGGTCTGCCCGTTGGACATGAATGGTATGAAGACATATTTGTGCATCAAGGATGGAATGAGCTGATAGAACTTACACCAATTCCAGCAGAATTTGGAATGGATGAGCATGAACATGAAGGAGAAAGTGAAATATCCAAAGACTATGTCCCAATTCTTCTCTTAGCACTCATAGCGGTGCCCGCTATATGGTATATTATTAGTAAGAAAAGAGAGGTAGTGGTATGAAAGACCCAGTTTGCGGAATGGAAGTAGACGACAAAGGAGAATCATTAACTCATGATGGTAAAGAGTATCGGTTTTGTTGTGCTACTTGCAGATGGGCTTTTGAAAAAAATCCAGAACAGTTTGTGGAATAGAAATAATGAAAGTAGAAATCCTGACAACCCCAGACTGTTCAAACTGTAATGTAGTTGAGAGAATGCTTGATGAAATGGGTATTTCCTATGAAGTGATAGATATAACTAAAGAGCCAGAATATCTTCAAAAATATTCCATTTTTACAGCACCTGCAGTACTTATAGATGAAAAATTAGAGTTTATTGGAATACCAAAAAGGGAAGAGCTTGCTGAGAAATTAAAATTATCTTAACCTAGTTTTCGTTAGCAGTTCATATCAAATGTGAAGATGACAGAATAAATACGGTGACAAGGAAAATTTGGTATGCCTTATGATCTTGATGATACTGATCTCTTAATTTTGAAATCTCTTCAAGAAGATGGAAGGAAATCTTTTAGGCAAATCTCAAGAGAGATTAAAGTTAGTCCTCCAACCATAAAAGCAAGGTATGAACGTCTTGTTAACATTGGATTGATAAAATCAATAAAACCAGACATTGATCTATCTAAGATTGATAAACGTGGAAAAGACCAGTTAACGGAAGACATTATTCAGAACCTCAAAGAACAGAAAAAACACTTCCATGTGAAAATAGATAATCTGAAGGTAAAAATCAAGTGTGAATTTTGCGGTGGACCAATTAACAACAAGCCAAAAGTGTTCAAGTTTGCCAATTTTGAGCGGTTTTTCTGTTGTGTTACGTGCAGAAAGGATTACAGGCAAAAGTATGGGGGAAGAATTCAATCAGTAATAGAACAATACAACGAACAACGAAGAACAAAACCATCTAGATAGTTACCAAATCTCGAAAAAAATAAAAAAATTGTTAATGATGATGCGTAAAACTTTCAAGTTTTCCTTGAAATAAAAAAATCACGTAGGTTTACCTCTTTGTATAGCTTAATTCCTACATTAAGCTAAAGCATCATAGTTTTACCTTGTAATTCTCTTAATTAAACTCTTGAACCTCTAACTCCAAA
>DTTB01000084.1 GCA_012964965.1 Candidatus Nitrosopelagicus sp. | reverse complement strand
AGCTTGCTGAAATTATATCAAAAGTAAAAGCATCAATGAAAATTTCAAAAAATCTGGGTCATATGGAAGTTCTTGATTCAGGTGCAAGTGGTGCTGCTAACTTTGTCCTTGGATTTTCAGGAAAAGATGTTGCCATTACCTACAAAGAACGTGTTGATAAGGGAATATACGCAGTGTCAGTACGCGGTTCACCATCATGTAAAACTCATCTAGGAAAATTAGTATCTACCGTTTCTTCTGAATTGGGTGGTTCAGGGGGTGGGCATGACAAAGCATGTGGGGCCGTTGTTCCAAAAGATAAAATCAAAAAATTTGTGCGCGAAATGAATTCGCGTCTTGGTAAGAAATAGACAAAAACAAACTGTCTATCATACATCTTCCAGAGTCATTTAGTTCGTGATTTTTCCTTCAGTTTTATTGAATTTCAGGCAAAAACAGAGAACAGTGTAAATAATTTCACCAGATTTCATACAGATATTTACAATCTAGAGTACCTTACTAAATCGAAACTAGATATCTGGTAATTTAGATGAATATGGCCCCACAGGAACTAGAAAAATCTGCCAGTCAATATGCTACTGGCGCAATAAAATATGATGCGCAGGGGGCACGTGGGATGGCAATAACTAATTATCAAAAGGCGACAGAAACATTGCTCAAATTAATGCGCCTTTATCCGGATAGCCAACTAAACAAAATCTATACAGAACGTATGAAATCATACCAAAACAGAATAAAGTCACTACAGAGCACATCATTAACTGATGCTGAACCAGTAGTTGATTCTGCAGCATCACCAGAGGAGCAGAGAGCAACTCTTGCAAATAATAAGAAAAATAGTTTCGAAGACATGCTAATGAAAGAAAAGCCAGATGTTAGATGGGCTGATGTAGTTGGTGTCGATGATGCTAAAAATGCATTACGTGAGTCAATAGTTTATCCATCTAAAAGATCAGATTTATTTCCACTAGGTTGGCCAAGAGGAATTTTATTATATGGTCCACCCGGTTGTGGTAAAACAATTCTTGCTGCTGCAACTGCCAATGAACTTGATGGCTATTTCATCAATGTAGATGGTTCATCCATGATGAGCAAATGGCTTGGTGAGGCAGAAAAAAATGTCTCAAAATTATTTAAAATGGCTCGTAGTTATGCCGAGAGAGAAGGCAAACCTGTAATTTTATTCATTGATGAACTTGACTCACTTTTAGGTGAACGTACAAATGAGATTGGCGGTGAGGTAAGAAGCAGAAATCAATTTCTAACAGAAATAGATGGAATTAACGGTAAGGGAAAGAATATGCTGTTATACGTAATTGGCGCAACCAATAAACCCTGGAGTCTTGATCATCCATTTTTGCGTAGGTTCCAAAAAAGGATCTACGTTTCATTACCATCAGTTGAAGCCAGAGAAAAACTTTTCCAACTTTACGCAAGCAAACTACAACTAGACGGTAGGGTACGTCCTCACACTTTAGCATCAATTTTTGATGGATATAGTGCAAGTGATATCAAGGATATTTGTCAATCTGTTCAGCTTAAAGTTGTGAATGAGATGTTTAGCACAACTACATACAAAGAACCAGTAGAGGGTGAAAATCCATCCAAACCACGTGATATAACAATGAAGGATTTTAGAGAAACCATGGTAAGAAGAAAACCTAGCGTTTCCATGGATATGATAAGGGCATATTACAAATGGAGCGAACAGTTCAAAGCATTATAATCATAACATTCACCAAAATTTCACAACAATCATTTTTACAAAAACTTAAATTCCTTTTGTGGATCACTTTTCGAGGGTCACAATAACCATAAAAGAATCCAAACACGCAAACAAGTTTGGAAAACTGATCTTAAGTGATGGCTCTGTTTTTGATGGAATGGGATTTGGTTACTCTGGCTTAACTTTTGGCGAAATCGTATTTAATACAGGAATGGTTGGGTATACTGAAACACTTACAGATCCCTCTTATTCTGGTCAAATTGTCACACTAACTTACCCATTGGTAGGAAATTATGGAGTTCCTGATCCTACGCTCGAAATGGATGGATTACCCAAGTTTTTTGAATCAGATAAAATTCAGGCTCGTGGTCTAGTGGTTCATGAACTATCCCTAACCGCAAGCCATTGGAATCTTACTATGACCCTTGATGAGTGGCTATACAAGGAAAAAATTCAAG
>DTTB01000083.1 GCA_012964965.1 Candidatus Nitrosopelagicus sp. | reverse complement strand
GTGTTAGTGGTTCATATGCATTATATGATAATACTAATTGGATTAGAGCTGGTGAGGCCGATGATAAGTATGCGTTAGTAGTCGTTTCAGATATTGCAAAATATGACATGGGTTCTAGTGGTGAAGTAACTCAAGGAGCAGGTGCGATTGCAATGTTATTGAATGATAACCCAAGATTATTAGCATTTGACCGAAAGGTAACAGCAACATCTATAAAAAATGAATATGATTTTTACAGACCTTTTGGAAAAGAGACACCAATTGTACACGGGCAATATTCCAATCTTCTCTATCTGATCCAAGTAAAAAATGCGTTAAGAGATTATAAAAAGAAAGTAAAGGATACAGGACTAATCAAGCTAAAGGAAGATGAAACTATTCTCGACCATGTTGATTATCTGAATATGCATCTTCCATATAGCAACATGGGCAAAAAGGCTCTTGCTTATCTTGTTAGACATGAGTGGAGAACGTTACCAAGATGGAAAAATATAATTAAAAAGATTGGTATGGATGAACCGGTTCCAAAAGATCCACGTGGAACTATTGAGTCAGTTCTTGCAGATTCAGAATTTATGGCAAAAGATCACCAATTTACGAAACTATTTACAAAAACTGATGAGTATGTTGAACTTTATGAATCAAAATTAGCTAGTTCATTGATTGCTTCTAAAATGATTGGCAATCTATACACTGCGTCATTATATCTTGGATTTAGAAGTAGTTTGGAGTTTGAATACCAAAAGGGTGTAAATTTGGATGGTAAACGTGTAGGATTTTGCTCATATGGAAGCGGAGCTAGTGCTATGATATTTAGCGGTATAATTCAGCCTGAATATGAACAAATTGTAAAGGATATGAATCTTGAAACAGAGATCGGACCTAGAACTAAACTAACATTAGAAGAATATGAAGATTTACATGAAAATAAACGTGGTCCAGAAAAAAATATTCGTTCAGCCAACAAAGAGTTTATTCTAACTCAAGTTAAGACATCATCTGAAAGTAAAGGTGAACGTCATTATACTTTTGTTGAATAATTTTTTTTAATTACTATCATGTAAACAATGATAAAATATCCAACTGTTCCTCAATAATTCGTGAAAAACTATCTAGCCTCAAATTATCTATATGCGGTAACGAACATAACACAGGTAAACCAGTTAAATCATTGAGGTCCCTAACTAATTCCGGGATAGAATATCCAGCAGAATCAAAATTATTTATAATTAAACCCTTAACTGGAACATGTAACATTTCACACATTTTACATGTCATAATTGTATGATTAACTGTACCAATTTTTGAACTCGTTACAATTATTGTATTAATACGTAGAGCTTTTATTAGATCTATAACGGCAAAATTTTTTAAAATTGGTGTCATAATACCGCCAATACCTTCCACTAACATTAGATCATGTAATTGACTTAATTTGTTAAAAGAAGCCAAAATAAAATCAATATCAATTTTAGTACCAGAATTTTTTGCTGCTGTATAAGGGGATGCGGAAATAGGTGAAAAAAATGGATTCACAAGTTCTCGTGGATCATTTACTTTTGCTGCCTTAGTAAGCATACTAACATCATCAGACGAAAAATTATTTTTGGCATTATCACAACAAAGAAATGGTTTCATAACACCAACGTTAATATCAGATTTTTTTAATGCAAAAGCTATAGCTGCTGTAATACATGTTTTCCCAATATCAGTATCAGTACCAGTAACAAAAAGCGATTTCATTTCAATGACTTTGATATGCCTTTGATAGTATTAATTGCTCCATCAATCAGAAGATCAACTTCATTTTGTGAAATTGCAAGTGGTGGAACCAGCATGATAATATTACCTAACGTTCTAAAAAAAATGTTATGTTTCCTACCTTCATCAAAAACAATTTTATTAATTGATTTTTCTGATTTAATAGGAGTTTTACTATCTTTATTGTCAACCAATTCTATACCTGTTAACATACCCTTATGTCTAACATCACCAACTAATTCCAAATCATTAAATTCAGAAATTCTATTTTTAAAAATTTTTGAGGTTTTTTGGATTTTTTTAATTAGCTTTGTTTTTTCATATAATCGCAGATTTTCATTAGCAAGTGATGCGGCAATAGGATTACCAGTATATGTATGACCATGAAATAAATGCTTCATTTCTGAAAAACTACCCAAAAATGCATCTGAAATTTTTTTTGTTGTTAAGGTTGCTGCCAATGTCAAATATCCACCAGTTAACATTTTTCCAAAAGATACAATATCTGGACTACATCCTTGGCTTTTGTATTCAATCATTGAACCAAGTCTACCAAATCCGGTAGCAATTTCATCCAAGACAAATAAAACATCATATTTTTTACAAATCATATCAATTTGTTTTTGAAATTTATCTGGATAGATATTTACACCACCTGCTACCTGTGCACCACTTTCCATAACAAATGCAGCAATTGCCTCATCTTCACGTAATTTTTTTTCAATTTTCTCTAAACAATAACTTGTGAATTCATCAATTGTATAATTTGCAGGTAAATGATACGAATTAGGAACACTAAATCTAGTTGTTGAGAATAATTTAGAATTAAACTTTGAAAAAAATTCAGGTAAATAACCTACAGACATAGCACCGAATGTGTCACCATGATAACCATTTTCAAGTGAAGCGATTTTTATCTTATTTTTTTGACCTAGATTATTCCAATATTGTAATGCAATTTTTATAGAAATTTCCATAGCAGTTGAACCATTATCTGAAAAGAATACCTTTGACATACCTGGAGTAAGTTTTGTTAATTTTTTTGCTAAAATTTCAATAGGTTCGTTTGTAAAATTAAACAAAGGAGAATGCTGTAATTTTTTTGTCTGACTGACTATTACATTAATTAATTCCTTTTTAGAATGACCCCAAACATTGCACCACATACTTGCAACAGCATCAAGAAATTTATTCCCATCTTCATCAATTAACCACATACCATTACCGCTAACAATCTTAGGAAATTTTGACCACTCCAACATTTGTGTATTTGGATGCCAAACAAAACTTTCGCTTTTCACTATTGCATTAGCACAAATTACTATTAATTAATAGTTAACTTCAAAAAATATGCTGGTTAACGCTTAATTATAGACATATTACAAAAAAAATATGGAAAGTGTTCAAAATTATATTTTAAAATGTAAAAATAATGTAATAAATGGTAATGGTGTTACAAAAGATGAGGCATCAATACTGTTTAATTTAGATAACCAATTTATG
This sequence comes from Candidatus Nitrosopelagicus sp., assembly GCA_012964965.1. Next base: position 5,593 of record DTTB01000083.1, on the reverse strand, counting down.
GATAAATTGATAAATGCTGCTAATTCCATAACAAGGAATTTTCATGGTTCAAAAGTGGATATTGAAGAATTGGCTAATATTAAAAAAAATTTTTGTAGTGAGGATTGTGCGTATTGTGCACAATCTTCATTTTTTAATACAAAAATTAATGATTACCAACTCCCACCTCCTGATCAAATTGTTAAGCAGGCCATTAATGCAAAAAATGATGGTGCAGATTCATTTTGCTTAGTTGCCGCGTGGCGTGAACCAAATAACAAAGATTTTGAGAATGTATGCAAAATCATTCATGAGATTAATAAGAAAGTTGGAATTTCGATTGAATGTAGCCTCGGATTTCTAACTTTTCATCAAGCCAAAAAACTAAAAGAATTAGGTGTAAAAAGATATAATCATAATTTAGAAACAGCTCGTAGTAAATTCTCAGAAATTTGTTCAACACATACTTACCAGGATAGAGTCAACACACTACAAATTGCTAGAAGTGCTGGATTAGAACTTTGTACAGGTGGTATAATTGGTCTAGGTGAAACCAGAAAGCAACGTGAAGAACTAATTTTTGAAATTATAAAATTTGCACCTGAAGAAGTTACGATTAATTTACTAGTTCCTATCCCTGGAACACCATTAGAACTCCAAAAACCATTAAAAAACGTAGAAATTTTGAAGGTGTTTACAACACTACGATTTCTTTTACCAAATTCAATAATCAAAATCTCAGGAGGTAGAGAACTTAATCTTGATGACGATGGAAAAAAATTATTACTTGCTGGTGCAAATGGGATTATTAGTGCTGGTTATCTAACAATGGATGGAAATCCAATACAAAAAGACTTGGAAATGATTAAAGAGATAAATCTTGAAGTCTAAACTAGATTATGTAAATTCTCAATTAAGAAGTATCAAAAATAATAATCTCTACAGAAAAATGTATGATGTAAAACTTGATGGTCCCTATATTACGATTAATTCTAAAAAGCTTGTTAATTTTTGTTCAAATGATTATTTGGGTATAAAACTACCAAAAATTCCAAGTATACAAAATCAATCTAGCTCAAGATTAGTAGCCGGAAATGATGAATTATTTAAAATTTTTGAAGATAAGCTTGCAAAACATAAATCACAAGACAATTCATTAATTTTTCCTACTGGATATATGGCAAACCTCGGTGCTATATCTACACTGATCAACAAACATGATCTTGTATTAAGTGATGAACTTAATCATGCAAGCCTTATTGAAGCCTGCAAGATATGTGGAGCAAAACTATCTATTTTCAAACATAATAACATAGATGATTTATCTAAGAAAATAAAACAGCGTGCAAAACGAAAATTCATAATTACTGAGGGAGTTTTTAGCATGGATGGAGATTTTTCAGACCTAAAAACAATTTCCGAGATTTCACAGAAAAATAATGCTATAATTATACTTGATGATGCGCATGGTGATTTTACTATAGGGAATGATGGTAAAGGAGCAGCTAACCACTTTAAAGTTTCATCGAAAATCGATGTTTACATTAGTAGCTTAAGTAAGGGATTAGGATCATTTGGTGGTTACGTTTCATCAAAAAAAAATGTGATTGATCTATGTATCAATAGGTCAAAGTCGTTTATCTATACATCTGCGTTACCAACAGTAATCATAAATGATGGAATCAAAAGGTTTGATTCAAACAGAGAAGTAAAAAGAAAAATGTTATGGAAAAACGTTAAATATTTTTCAGCAGGACTAAAAAAAATAGGGTTTAATATTAAATCACCATCACATATAATTCCAATAATAGTTGGAAAAGAAAAACTGGTAATAGAATTCAGCAAGTACCTTTTCAGAAACGGAATTTATGCACAGGCGATTAGATACCCAACAGTTTCTCATAATAAAGCAAGAATTAGGATTTCAATCACCGCAAGTTTAACAAAAAAACACATAACAGACGCATTAATTGTATTTGAAAAAGCGAAAAAGAAATTTCAGTTAATGTGATTATTTACCAAGATCAAAGCCACCAAACATAGGTGAACCAACAAAAAATGCTATTGAAACAAGAATTCCTAAAGCAATTCCCACAACGATAAAACGTTTATTCATGATTCAACCCGAAATTCCTAAAATAAAAAGCAATACACTAGTACACAATTCAAATTGTGCGCAGATTTATCATGCATGAAAAAAGTTGATCCATTTAGATCATTTTTTTTTAGTTTGGCTACAAAATGCTGATTTTTTGATTTAATTTTACAATTGGGATACATATCTAAAAATTGGAATGGTATTAAAAATGGTCTAAGTTTATCAGAAAAATTATTAGATAAAGTAAAACCAGGTTTGTCTTTAAAAAATAGAATAGAAAGCTCACAAAAACAGCTACAATTACAAATTAGCAGACTTGAGGGAACACAAAAAAAACTGCAGATAAACCATGAACAAATTTTCAAGAAGATTGTTGATGCAAAAATGTTACGAGATGAATCAAGAGCAAGGTCATATGCAATAGAATTACAGGAACTTAGAAAAGTAAAAAATGCTATTGGAGGAGCAAAATTAGCAATGGAACAAATTCAGCTTAGATTAAACACAGTTTCTGAATTAGGCGATATTATTGTAACTCTTAGTCCATGCATGTCATTAATCAAAGGATTAACTCCATCAATTTCAAACATTATGCCAAATCTCAATTCATCAATGCAAGATTTATCAAACATGCTAGGTGATATGATTTCAGATTCTTCGTTTTCAGCTGAACCGATATTTACACCTGACCAGAACAGTGAAGATGCTACAGCCATATTGAATGAAGCACATAATATTATTGAAGGAAAAACAAAATCAAGTATGCCAGAACCTCCATCTACACCACAGAATCTTACAAAAGAAAGTGAATTTATTATTTAGAATTTTTTGTTATGTTAACAAGAAGTTTTTTAATCCGAGAAATAGTTGGGTAACTATATCCTCTCCTTCTATAATTTGCAATCATCATCTTCCAGTTTTTTAATCTCCATTGAGCTTGCTCTGCAGTAACTGAATGGATTTCTTTCTGCAATATGCTCTTTCTGCCAACTTTTAATACACCAGCATCCTTAGCAGCCCAGCGATTTTTTGCAAATTTCAGGCCAAATAATATTTCCTCAAGTGGCATTTCATTAAAATAATTTTTTAATTTTTTAATATGAATACCGGTAGGAGTTTCAGAAAGATTCAATGTGATTTCAAATTCTTTCATGCTAACAAATAATTAACATTATTTAATAAAAATATGATAAATTAGAATTAACAACATAAAGAAAATAACACAAGTAAATCAACAAGTAAATCAACAAGTAAATCAACAATTAAATGGAATATTGCCGTTACAAATTATATTATAAACTGTGGGTATAAAAAATGCAGAGATAAAGATCGCAATTGATGCTACAATTAATTTTTGTATTATCCGCATATTAAATTATAATACAACTAAACATTATTTGTTTATATGTAAATTGGATCTATGTTGCCATTTAAGATCATCTAGCAGAAATTTATTCGTGAATCATTTGTTTAATTAACGCTTTTCAGCAAAGTGCTTAACTTAAATTAAACTTTGAATGCATTTTGAATTAAATTGATGCCATCTCAACAAGGTTATGATAGAGCGATTACTGTTTTCTCACCGGATGGTAGGCTTTATCAAGTTGAATATGCTATTGAAACGGTAAAAAGAGGAACCCTAGCTTTGGGCATCAAAACGAAAGAGGGAATTATTATTGCAGTTGAAGAAAAACCAAGACGATTACAAATATCTGAAAAACCACAAAAATTATTTCAAGTTGATCATCATATGGGAATTGCAGCTGCCGGTTATATTCCAGATGCTCGCGGACAAGTAAATGATATTAGATTTTTTTCACAGAGTAGCAAATTGGTTTACGATGAACCGGTTGATGTTGGGACAGTTGCAAAGTATGCGGCTGATGAATTTCAGCACTATACCCAATATGCAGGAGTACGACCAATGGGTGTAGCATTAATCATCGGTGGAGTGGATAATAATGGTAATGCGTTATTCTTAGTTGATCCTAGTGGAACATATGTTGAATATAATGCAGTTGCAATAGGTGCTAATTCAGATATAGTCACGGAATTTTTAAAAAAAGAATACAAACCTGATATTACTATTGATGAAGGAATCGTGTTAGCTATAGCAGCAATTTATCTGGCAAGTGAAATTAAAAAAGGAACCAAACATATTAAAATTTCTCAGATTAGAAGTGACACTAAACAGTTTGAAATCATAACTGATGAACATCTTACTAAGCTAGCAGAATCTACGGCAGAAAAATATCCTCCTGAACATAAATAATCAGTATGGTTTTATAATTATACATGTAATATTGATTATTGGATTTATCAATCGCTATACCTGATTCATCATTAATAGATGAATCAACTAAAATAGATAAAACTAGAAAAGTGTCTAATATTGCAAGAGCATGCGCAATTTTTAAGGTTAAAGAAATTTTTATCTATCAAGATAAAAATAAAAACAAAAATGATTCAATACTTCTTACAACAATATTAAGATATTTAGAAACACCACAGTATTTTCGTAAACAACTTTTTCCAAAAACAGAACTGCTAAAATACGCCGGTGTATTACATCCACTAAAAATACCTAATCATTTAACAACCTCTAATCCAAAAATGTTAAAAATAAATGATATACGAGACGGGTTGATAATAAACTATAAAGGAAAAAAATTTGTAGATATTGGAATTAACAAACTTATACCATATTTTGGAAAAGAAAAACCCGCTTCAAGAATTATCTTACAAATAAAATCAACAAAGCCAAGACTCTCTATTAAAGAAATCTCAAGAGAACAGATACAAAATTATTGGGGATATAAAGTCAAAGAAAGAACCAGTTTATTCACACTTTTATCATATTGGAACGGCAATATTATTTTTACATCGAAAAAAGGAAAAACTTTTACTTGTTCGATCGCTGAAAAATATAACAAACTAAGTAAACCTATACTTGTAGTATTTGGATCACCTGAAAGAGGGATTCATGAAATTTTAAATGAAAATATTAACAAAGTTCAAAATTCTAACACTTTTAATTTCTTCCCAAACCAAGCTACTGAAACTGTTCGGCTTGAGGAAGCTATCTTAGGTGTGTTATCAACACTCAATATTCTCAGCATATAATACACTTAATATTAAAAAAAAATATAAAAATTAATGGCAGTAAAAAAAAAATTTTTATTACTTGCAATAATTGTTGGGTCTGGAGGAATTGCTTTGGGGATTTTTACAATGTTTTTATCAATTAGTGATATACTTCATCCGTAACATTATTAGCTTGAAAAATTTTTTGAAAAATTTAGTAGGTATATAATGGGGTTAACGACTTTTTTCGTTTATTATGGGTCATAGAAGACATAGTTCACCACATAGAGGTAGTCTGGCATACCTTCCTAGATGTAGAGCTAAAAGTATGGAAGCTAGAATTAGAGCATGGCCAAAAGTAAATTCTGATGAACCTAAATTATTGGCACATGCAGGATTCAAGGCTGGCTGTGTTCAAATAGTCAATATTGA
>DTTB01000082.1 GCA_012964965.1 Candidatus Nitrosopelagicus sp. | reverse complement strand
CAGTTGCGCCAAAAATTTTCAACGAACTATATTTTTTATCAAAGTGTGCTTTTACGTTCATGTCAGAACCATCATCCGTTAAAATTTGTGGCTTGTGGTTTAGAACTTGTTCTATGCACCAATCATATTCCTTGGGACTTTGACCAGCCCAGCAGTATGTATGAATTCCCTGCGATGCAAGAAAAGCTGCAATGTCATCTTGCGTAGTTAGGGGGTTTCCACCACAACATGCAACGTTAGCTCCCAACTCTTTGGCACCAACAAGTAAAACCGATGTTTCCTTTGTTATATGTAAACAAAATCCTAACGTTATACCTTTAAGCGGTTTTGATTTTTTTAGACGGTTTATAGTGTTATCCAGAATCTGCATATGGGATCTTGCCCATTCATAAGAAAGCTTACCTTGCTTTGCCAACTTTGGGTTTTTTACCTTACTCAACATAAACTTGGGTTTTAAGCGAATATAAAATCCTATCATGATTTGAAAAACTTTTTAGAACGAGTAAAATAGCCAATAATAAGTAAATGGCTTGGAAAAAAATAGTAGAAAAAAATACAATATCTGTAGGTAGTGGCGAGGAATTTGATATCGGTGGCAAAAAAATTGCTGTTTTTAATCAAGACGGATACCATGCATTGGATGCACTATGTGTTCATCAAGACAGCTCAATTGCACCGGGTAAGCTTGATGGAGATATTGTGGAATGTCCTTCACATTTTTGGCATTATAATATCAAAACTGGTGAACTACAGGATTATCTAAAAGATGTCAGGCTTCAAACATATTCTATCGAAGAAAGAAGTGACGGCATCTACATAGACTTGTAATAAACTATTTTAAATAAAATCGACAAGTGATGATTTTAGGCTAATGAATTTTTCATAAATTGCTTCAATTACCTGATTAACTTTATCTTGTACAGCAGGATCGTTTTTCAAATTTTCAATATCAGTTGCTGTTGCGCTAGCATACGGGCCAATATATTCCTCAAAGCTGTCAGACAACAATAGAAAAGCCCCACCGCCTAGTATTATAGCAGTTATAATCAGCTTGCCTATCATTAGTAATTAATTTCAAAAATTCATAAAAAATCATAAATGTACAATTTTTGATTAAATGAAAAAATTTCTTAACGTGATTTATTAGATAACAATTTTTATGCCTAGAATCCAAAGATTGTGCGATGAATCAAGAAATTCTGCAGGAAATTTTGAGGCAAGATTATACAATGATCCAGAAGAGTATCGAATCATTCCTAAAAAATCAGGTTACGCGGAAAAAAGCCGATGGCGTTGTTTTTGGACTAAGCGGTGGTATAGACTCTACTGCAGTTGCATGTCTCTGCTCAAAATTGTTTAAAAAAAACGCACTAGCGCTTGTAATGCCTGACTCTGCTGTATCACCATCTTCTGATACCGGTGATGCCCTCAAGTTTATTGGCGAGAATGGAATTGACTACAAGCTAATTGACATTAATACTATTCATAAAAGATACTCACATTATCTAGAACCGGATGAACTTGCGTTAGGAAACTTGAGAGCTAGGATAAGATCAAATATCATTTATTATTACGCGAATCTCAAAAATTACCTCGTTTTGGGCACAAGCGACAAAAGTGAATACCTTCTTGGATATTTCACCAAGTTTGGTGATGGCAGTGCAGACATGCTTCCAATTGTATCTATTTACAAAACACAATTACGAGAACTTGCTAAAACCATCGGTGTGCCGAATAACATAATCACTAAAAAAAGCAGTCCCAATCTCTGGAAGGGACATGATGCAGAAGAAGAAATTGGCATTTCATATGAAGAGATTGACTCTGCACTATATTGCCTAATAGATAAAAAATTATCAGTAGATGAGACTATTCAAAAGACAGAGATTTCAAGAAAATCCGTAGAAAAGATTTACCAGATGTACCAAAATACCCAACACAAAAGAATTTTGCCTGAGAGAGTGTAGAAAATTAATGCAGATATTTGACACGCTCAGAAATATGAAAACAGAGTTAGAATTTTCAGACAAGGTTAGGATCTACCTATGTGGTGTAACAGTTTACGACGATGCTCACATAGGACATGCAAGAACAATCATTGTTTTTGATGTACTGCGTAGATTTTTAGAATCACAAAATATTCCCGTGGAATTTATTCAAAACTTTACAGATGTAGACGATAAGATAATAGATCGAGCACAACAAGAAAAAATATC
>DTTB01000081.1 GCA_012964965.1 Candidatus Nitrosopelagicus sp. | reverse complement strand
TGTTTCCATAGCTAATCATCTTTGAAAGACCGAAAGAATCAGCTGTCTCCAACATGCTAATTCCCATAGTTCCACTTTGTGAGAAGAATGCGACATTGCCAAGTCTTGCGCGAACCATCCTTGCTTGACCCTGAAATGCACAATCAAGGCGGTTTGCAGCGTTGAACATTCCAATGCAGTTTGGACCGATAACTCGTATCTTGTGCTTTAATGACAGGCGTTTTACCTCAGCTTCCATTGCTGCTCTATCGCCACCAAGCTCCTTACCGCCGCCTGAAACAATTACAACGTTATGAATTCCTTTCTTTGCGCATGTCTTCATAAGAGGACCACAGTGCGCAAGATCAATACAAACAACAACCAGATCAACCTTTGCCTTGATTGATTCTAATGATGGGAAACATTTGATTCCAAGAATTGATTCCTCCTTTGGATTTATTGGATAAACTTTTCCTTTGAAATCCTGTTTACCGAGTGCATCTAATACCGAGTTTCCTATCTTTCCCGGCTTTGACGAAGCACCAACCAATGCAACAGATTCTGGTGTAAAGAATTTCTCCATGGATGTTATATTTGGTTTAGCATGTGAGATTGAATTCTTTTTAATTTCCTTGTTGAGAATGATTTTTGCGTCTACCACATTGTATGATTTTGGATAGACCACAATAGGATTGAAGTCTATACTGTTAATGTAATCCGCATTATCAACACCAATCTTTCCAATTTGAACAAGAGCCTTTGCAAGCATGTTCAAATCTACAGGCTTGCTGCCACGGAATCCTTTCAGGATTTTAGATCCCTTGAGCTCGTTTAGCATTGATTTTGCATCTGATGTAGTGATGGGAAGCATTCTAAACGCAACGTCTTTAAAAATTTCAGTGAGAACACCGCCTATCCCGACCATGATAACAGGACCAAACTGTGGATCGTTTTGTATTCCAACAATTAACTCAACTCCCTTTGGAACCATTTTTTCAAGTAGAATACCTTTTAGGTTGACGCCTTTCTTTTTGGAAAGTCGACCATGCATGTCATTAAATGTATTCTTTACATCAGTAAGATTATCAATGCCAACCTTAACACCACCAACATCAGTTTTGTGAAGAATTTGTGGTGATACCACCTTCATTACTAGAGGAAAACCAAGTTTTTTTGCATCCTTAGCTGCTTGTTCTACTGATGTTGCTAATGAATATCCAGGAACTGAAATTTTATATTTTTTGAGAATTGATTTGGCAGTTTCCTCAGTGATTATTTTATGGTCAGTGTTTATCGTATCATCAAAAATTTTCGTTATTGAATTCATAATAGATCGATTAAAAAATTTCTTGATATATTAAACTTTGGTCAGATGGAAAATTCATTTTTAAAATTCTTGTAAAAAATGCTTATGTTTTGTTTCAATATGGAAAAATTTTTTTCAGCATCATTAAGAATTTTCTCCTTCTCGTTACGGGAAATATAATGTGTGTGATTAAGCCATGAATTAATCATTGATTCATCAACTTCTAAATGAAATTGCAGTCCAACCGCAGTTTCGATTTTAAATGCCTGGTTTGGATAATCATTTGAGTGTGCTAATCTAATTGCATTTTGTGGAAGGGTAAAAGTTTCCTCATGCCAGTGAAATACTGTAAATGGGTTCTTAAATCCAGTAAAAAGATCTGACAAATTTTTGTTCTCAGGTCTTAAATCGTGAAAAAAACCAATTTCCTTTTTTGGACCATGACATACACTGGCACCAAATGTCTTTGCGATTAACTGCGAACCAAGGCATATACCAAGTACTGGTGTGCTATTATGCACATAATTTTGTATCAAATGCATTTCGTCAGAAAGATATTCCAGGTTATCGTTTACACTTTCAGGTGCGCCTAAAATAATTAATAATGAGTACATTTTAGAGGGGATTTTTTCTTGTTTTGCCTGAATAGTTTCGATTGCATAACCATCAGACTCTAGGAGATGCCGTAAAAGCCCTAGTCCTTCTGAGCTTGCGTTCTGAATTACCAGTACATTACCCATATTCCAAATTTTTTAAATTTCATTATATGTTAGTTGTTAATATCTAATGAAATTTTCAGAAAAAGAAATAGAGGAGATGAAAAAATTTGTGAAACATCTCAATTCTAAAAAGGACAGCGTAGTCATAGTGGAAGGGAAATGTGATTCAATTGCGTTAAGGAAATTGGGTTTTTCAGGGAAAATCCTAGAATTTCATAGTTTTAAGGGAAT
>DTTB01000080.1 GCA_012964965.1 Candidatus Nitrosopelagicus sp. | reverse complement strand
TCAAACTTCAATATGATTGTAGAAGTAGATGAGAATGAACAATTACAAATTCCTGATTCATACATTTGGGTAACATTGTTTCAAATAAAGCAGCTATTGAAAATTGAAAATTTTGTCGGACCACATATACGAGGAATAATATCTTATCTTTAGAACATTGGACAGTATAAAATTTGGAATTATTGGTTGTTCAAGAATTGCTAAAAGATCAGTAATTCCTGCCATATTAAAATCAGAATTTGCAGAACTTGAAATAATTGGAAGCAGAACACTAGAAAAAGCTAATGAATTTTCTAATGAGTTCAATTGCAAAAAATTTGGTACTTATGACGATGTAATATCAGATGATTCAGTTGATGCAGTTTACATTTCAACTCCCATTGGAACTCATAAAGAATGGGTTATGAAAGCAGCTTCTGCAGGAAAGCATATTTACTGTGAAAAATCTTTTTTTCCTCAAGACATTACACAAGAAACTGCAAAAGAAGTGATTGAGCATGCAAAACAGAATAACGTTAGAATGATGGAAGGTTTTATGTTCAGATTTCATCCTCAACATCAAAAGGTCAAAGAGTTAATAGATGATAAAAAAATTGGGGATCTTTTCTCATTCAACGGAAGTTTTGGATTTCCGGCTTTTCCAGAGGGTGATATTAGATATAACAAAGAATTGGGCGGCGGATTTTTGAATGATTCTGGGTGTTATCCAGTTTACGCAAGCAGAATGATCTTTAATGAAGAACCACTTGCTGTTTTTCACACAAACGTTCTAGATCCAAAGACTGGTGTTGATGTAAAAGGAACGTCTCTTCTCATATATGAGAATGAGAAAACTGCAACCATTACCTATGGCAATGGAAATTATTATCAAGCAAAGTACGAAATATGGGGTTCTGACGGAATTATATCGTTAGATAGAGCTTATTCTGTACCACCTGATTTTACAACTAAAGTGAATCTACAATATAATATAGAAAACAATTGGGACGGTCGAAGAAACAAAATATTTGAAATCAATCCCACGGATCATTTTCTAGAAATGATTGATACTTTTTGTATGGAAATCAATGGAGAAAAGAAAGCTCCATTCAACTTTGAACAAGAATTATTAAATCAATCAAAAATCATGTCAGCACATTATCGTTCTTGTTCATCTAAAAAGATGGTTTGGCTTGATGAAGTATCTTAATAGTGTATTAAGATGATTTGATAACCTTGATTACGCTATCTTGATGTTTTTTTGAAATAGTTGGAAATAACGGCAGTGCCAAAATTTCATTGTAAATTTTTGATGTGTTAACAACATTAGATACTTTAGCAAATTTACGAAACGCACTGTATTTGTGGATAGGCATCCAATAAACAGTCGTTCTAATTCCATTGTTTTTTAGTTTCTTAAATAATTGATTTCTTGATAATTTGAAAGGTTTGGTTACACGAATTGTGTATAGATGATACGAATGGCTTTTATCATTTACCATATCTGGCAAAATTATTCCGGGAATATTCTGTAAATTTTTATGATAATAGAGTGATGCATTCTTCCGTAGTTCATTAATTTTATTAATTCTATTTAATTGTGTAATTCCTAATGCAGCTCTAATCTCATCCATTCGGTAATTATAACCAGGTTCAACAATGTCAAATACCCAAGGATAACCACTCGAATAACGACTTTTGAGAGATTTTGTCATACCATGACTTCGTAACTGCCTAATTTTTTCTGCAATTTTTTTTGAGTTTGTAGTAACCATTCCACCTTCAGCAGTTGTAATATTTTTTGTTGGATAAAATGAAAAACAACCAGTCTTTCCCAAATTCCCAACATGCTTAGAATTATGAAAAGTTCCTACTGCATGAGCGCAATCCTCTATAACTTTAAGATCATTATCACGTGCAACATCTAAGATCTCTTCAATATTACAAACTTGCCCATAAATATGAACGGGAATTATTGCTTTAGTTTTTTTTGTAATATTTTTTTTAACATTTGAGATAGATAAAAAGAAATTTTCTTTGTTAATGTCAGTAACTATCGGTTTGGCATTACATGCTAAAACCGCATTCGCATCCGCTACAAATGTTAAATCTGGTATTATAACCTCATCATCTTTCTTAATTCCTAACGCTTTCAATGATAAATGCAATGCAGCGGTGCAATTTGTAACGGCAACTGCATATTTTGCCTTTGTGTATTTACAAAAATTAGTTTCAAATTTTTCTAATTGAGGACCAAGAGTTAGCATGCTCTGACCTAGTGTTTT
>DTTB01000079.1 GCA_012964965.1 Candidatus Nitrosopelagicus sp. | reverse complement strand
GCAGATCAGTTTGCTGATTTCATAATACAAAGGGAAGAGCAAGTATTAGACGCGGTAAAGGCTAGAACTCGTGACTATAGTACCTTATCGCTGATTAAACTGCTCTACCAGCTCCGTGGTAACCCATTGACATTTTCTGATTTGTACACAAAATCAAAGATCAGAATGAAAAAGTCTTTTCTCAACTATCTTCATTTGTGTCTCAATTACAAATTTATCACAAAAAAATCCGTCGGAGCCAATGTTATTTACTCTATTACAGAAAAAGGCATGAACATGCTTGGGATGTTTACACAAAACCATGACGAATAACACTGTTCAATGAAAGAATAATTAGACCGTAAAAATTCAACCAAGACGTGGTAGGTAAGTCATTTTCGGATAATCAAGTATATGAAATTAAAAAAACTGTTTTAAAAAGTCCGATCATTTTTGCAGGATTTGTTGGTGCAGGTCTTGTTGGTCCATTATCTATAGGTTACATGATTGAAAAACTGAAAATGAAAGAGATTGCATATCTTAGATCAAGGCACCTACCTCCATCAACTGTTTTCATGCAAGGGAGGCTCCGACATCCGTTCCGTTTATACTCAAACAATGATGGAACAATCTGTGCAGTAATTTGTGAAATTACACTACCTTTTGGCTTGCATGATATTGTTAATACAATTTTAGATTGGGCAGAAAAAAATGGCTCGCATGAAATTGTAATTTTGGATGGTGTAGCTAGTAAAACCCATGACGGTAAAGCATTTTGTGCAGCAGAGGAAGATCTATGCCGTGTTATGGAAAGTAATGACATCAATATGATACCTCAAGGATTTATCACAGGTGTTGCAGGAGGATTATTGAATGAATGTTTAATGCGACCAATTCAAGGGATTACTTTACTGGTAAAAGCAAACGACAAAGGTGCAGATCCACTTGCTGCAGCTACCCTGTTAGACGCAGTTAATAGAGCGTATGGTTTGAACATTAACACGTCTGACCTTAGAAAGAAGAAAAAACGAATTGGTGAGGATTTTAGGGAACTTTCAGACAAGTATACTGAACATAGAAAAATAGACTCTAACATGTACATGTAGTATGACAAAAAAATTATTTTATGTAGAATTAGAGGTAAAAATATGGTGACTACCTACAAAAAAGTTGGTATAGATATTACTAAGATTAAAAAAAGTCAAATGGCAATTGGACAAATTATTTCATCAACGCATAGCCTGCAAAAACTTGCAAAAATAATACATGGTTTTGGTCATTACGCTGGTGTGGTACAAATACCTGGTGGCAAACTTTTGGCTACACACACAGATGGGGTTGGCACAAAGATTCTCATTGCAAATGCGCTGAAAAAATACGACACTATAGGGATTGATTGCATTGCGATGAATGTTAATGATATGATTTGTATCGGTGCAACTCCAATTTCATTTGTTGACTATATTGCGGCAAACAAAAACAATCAGCAAATTTTCAAAAAGGTAGTTCAAGGATTAGCAAAAGGGGCTAAAAAAGCCAAAGTGCCAATAGTCGGCGGAGAAACTGCAATCATGCCTGATTTGTTTTCTGGAAAAGGTTTCACGATGGATTTGGCCGGCACGGTTGTTGGAATACTTTCAAAAAAAGAGATGGTGCTTGGAAAGTCAATCAGAGCAGGTGATACGGTAATTGGAATCAAAAGTAGTGGTTTACATTCTAATGGTTATACTCTTGCAAGAAAAGTACTATTAGCCAAATACAAATTAAGTGACAGGATAAATGGTATTGGAAATCTGGGAAGCTCTATGCTTACACCTACCGAGATTTATGTCAAGCCAGTACTTGAGGCGTTATCAAAATGTCAAATTCATGGCTTGGCGCATATTACAGGTGGTTCATTCACCAAACTCTTACGGTTAAAAAACATAGGATTTGATTTGACTAACCTCCCCAAACCCCCTCCACTGATGCAATTGATACAAGATTGCGGTGTTGAAAATAAAGAAATGTACAGGACATTTAACATGGGAATAGGATTTTGTGTTGTTTCGCCAAAAAATAACGTGACAAAAATTCAAAATATTTTTAAAAAATACAAATTATCGTCCTATGAAATAGGAAAAATAATTAGTAAAAAGGGTGTTTTTATTAATTCCAAAAAAATTGCATAATCTGTTTACCCAATTTGAAATATATTTTCACTAAATACTGCCATATATAAGAAAAATTCCATATTTACTAAATGGATGTAGAGATTGCTTCTCACTTTTCGATGAGAAGTTTTGCTATTGGAATT
>DTTB01000078.1 GCA_012964965.1 Candidatus Nitrosopelagicus sp. | reverse complement strand
ACAACTGGATTGTGTCCGGAATGCAAAACTATCGGAAGAATATCTATCATTGGTCAAGTAGGTCAGGAAAGAGCAAAATGTTCTTCTTGTAATCAGGAATTTGACCTATAACTAGAATAGCAATTTGCCCATAACTTTTTTAAGGCGTTTTCTATTTTTTATTACATGTCAAAAAAATTAGATGAAGCTGAGACAATTTATGAAAGAGTAGCAAAACTGGAAGATGAAGTAGCTGCATTAAGAGACGAAATAGATTTTCTAAAACACGCATTACGAAACGAATTAGCACGCCACGAAATCAAAATGGTAAGAAAGGGAAATGACGTCTCTTCAATCATCGATTAGTTTTTTCCCTTACACTTTTAATTAATTCTAAAATAAAATCTGCATCTTCCGCCTCAGGCTCTAATTCTAGATATTTATTTAGTAATGGTAACGCTTCATTATAATGCAAAAGCCGTTCTTCTAGAATACCCTTATCCCGTATTTCTTCAGGAGATTCTGGTCGTATTCCCAAAATCATATCAGTGCATCTCATGGCTTTATCATATGCATATGATTGTGTGTACGCATTTTTTAGATTTCTTAATAATCTAGTCAAAATTTGATCCGTAGTTGCAGTGTTTAGATATTCAGGAATAAATTCTACACCATCACCAAAGTTTCTATACAAAATTTCTTCCAAGTCATTAATCGTAAGTAATCTTCCACTGTAAAATGGATCTATAATCATTTCTTCTTCGTATTTTACAACTACATGTCCCGGAAATCCCACGATCTTAAGATCAAGACCGATATACTTTGCAACTTCAGAGTATATGATGGAAAGAGTGATAGGAATACCAGTCTTTTTGTCAATAACTGCATTTAAAAAATTATTTCTTGGATCGTAATAATCTTCATCATCACCTTGAAACCCATATTTTTCAAAAACATGTTCATTAAGCATTGAAATAAGATACGTAGAGTTTTTAACATATTTTATTTTCAACTTTAACGAATTACCAATTTCATTTATCTTTTCGATGTATTTTGATATATTTAGATCAGGGTATTCCAAGATTTGTGCCAGTTTAAGGGATTTTTCAATTAAATTATGCTTTGAATTTTTCGAAAAAGAAACCCATTCTGAAACAAATGGATCAAATTTTTCTGCTGACAATAAATTAAATATTATTTTATTCTATTTAGATATATTTGTGGATTTTTTAATTCTTTTGTGTTAGGTGGGTTCATTATGAGTTTTTCGAACGTGCTTTTACCAAATTTACCAAATATGAATTCAGTAAATTCTTTACCTATGCTTTTTTTTACACTATATGCAGAGTAATCAGTACCTGCAAACGTAGTAAGATAATTTTGAAAATTTGTATCATCCTTCAATATTTGCTGTACTACAAATTCTGCCATGCCTTCCATAGTAGTAAATATTGCATGTTGAGACTGTATAGGTTTTAACCATCTCTGGTAAATCTCTTGCAAGATTGGTAAAAATTCCGTAATCTTTGGATCAATTTCAACTTTGGTGTATGTCATTACATCTGGTCCCATAACATTGGTGATAAAATTATCTGGGTTTAGCATAAAAAACAAATTAGCTCTTTTTGCAAGCTTGAATTCTTCTGGCACAAGTTGTAATTGTAAATATTCAGTTAACTGAGTAACTATTTTATCATCTAATGCTAAGATGGTTTTTGCTAATTCTTCGTTTATAGCATTAACCTGAATAACAGCTTGCATGTTTAATTTTTGTAGGTTAGTTTGTACTGAATGAACAATTTCCTCTAAAATAGTCATTTTTAACGCTCCAAGGTATCCTGATTTTACAGATTCGGATCTTACCTCATAAGGAGGACCCTGTTTATACAGAATTATTTTTGGATAGTCCCCCAAGATAAACATGTTAAGGTAGATCTTAGAATCAAGATAATCACCGTATGTAGTAGATATTTTTGAAATGTACGATTTTACATATGTAGAATAAACTAAGAATTTGGCAACATCTTCATTAATAATTTCTGAAATTTTTTTTAGATCGTTTTTTGTAACAGCATCAAATAATTTATCTACAAATTTTCGTGCTGTGTCTGTGAATACTTTTTTACCCTTCAACCTTTTGAATCCATCCAATCCCAAGTATTCTATAGACAAATCATTAGAAACTTCTAATCCTGTATAACTACTAACTTTCTGTACTAAATCCGGGAATATCTTCTGTGATATGTTTTCAACACTGTCAAATTCCACTGCAAAGTTTCTATCTTCTTTAATCTTTTTTGCAAGTTGATCTATTTCTTTTTCTTCATTAATTTCAACTGAAAGCTGAGCCATCAATGCTTCAGCGAATTCATCTAACTCTGACAAGACACTTACACCATCTTAAATTATGGTAATTCTTCTTCAATATCAGAGCAAAATTTGTGAACCCAATTGCCTTTAGAATTTTTTACTATTTCTTTACCTACCTTAATTGGCCCATTGCATTCTACACATTTTCCGTTAAATCTAGCTTTCAAGTTAATTATCTGTAAATGATATTTACCCTTAAAAAACGTAAGCTGAGCTGCTCATAA
Organism: Candidatus Nitrosopelagicus sp.; assembly: GCA_012964965.1. The sequence goes on along the minus strand of DTTB01000078.1, from coordinate 6,596 downwards.
TGTAATGCCGGGGGTGGGTTTCGAACCCACGACCTCCAGATTATGAGTTTTGCCTTCCTTTGGAGAGACTGGCACTCTAGGCCAGGCTGAGCTACCCCGGCATAAATACGCGTAAATTTTTAATGCAATTAAATGATTCTGAATCTAGTAATGCTTTGAAACTTCATTCCACTTTGAATCAATGTTTTTAACCCAAAGGAATTTTTTTTGTAATGCAGAAGTGTAGAGTTTTTCCCATTCAGCCCCAATCTCATCAGCCCAAGTTTTGAAAATTCTTGGATCAATATAATTTCGAAGTGACGTTCCTAAATTATAATCTCTTGTTTTTTGTGTAAGATCTATCTGAAGTTGTAGTTTTTCAATTCGATCCACATGATTTACTTTTTTCTTTTTTATCACAGTCTTTATTTTTTTGATCTGTTTCCTCTGCATTTTTTTCTGTTTTTCCGTTTTTGTAATCTTATCTTGTGTTTTTTTTAGTGATTCCTCAGACTTTTTCCATGGTTTTGTTTTTTCTACATTATGAAGAGTATCTTTTTTCTTTTGTAATGTCTGATCAAAATTCTTTGGAATGGTTCGTTTATGATTACACATTTTGGCAGCGTTTAGATTTGCTAGTTTTGCATGAAATAATTTTTTCATATTAGATTCCAATTTAATATTATCATGATTACGAAGATATTTTGAAACCACACTTGATGCCAGGTAGGTTCTAAAGACCTTTGCAGTAAGACCCTTGACTATAGTTGAATAATATGCATTCACATGTCTTGACGTTATACCATCAAAAATTTCTTGGTCGTTCCTTTTGTTTGAAATTAGCTCTTTAAGATTATCGTGAAATTGTTTATCCTGCCCTTCTGCTGGGATGGTTTCTTTCCACCTCACGCAATCCTTTCCAAGAAAATCAAATTCGATTGTGTTTCCAGAAAGTTTTACGTGTTCTTTTCGTAAAGTTGTGGCTCCAACAGTATCAGCTTCATCAGGATCTTTCTCGTCTCCAACCCTCATTGCAGTACGATAAATCAAATAACAGGCAGTAGATATTCTCCTACTTTTTGGATCCGTGTTTTTCATATCCTTGCTAATCTGTGCCTTGACACTTTCAATTTCTTTGGATAGTTTTTTTGCCTTGTCATATTTCGCTTGATCCCTTTCTTGCTTGATTCCAGCTGTGTCTGCTAGCCAAACATATTTTCGTTTTTGAGTCAAGATATCCATCCAGTTTGCTATCCACATTGAATCCTTATCATGTACAATTTTACCCCATTCACCTTCTGGAATTTTTGCTTCTTTGCCAAGATTTAATGTAACATCTTTGGCTGTAACACGTGGCTTGTACCGTCCACGCATCGGATGCTCACCTCTACCCATGAAAACTCCTGGAGGTTCAGCCATGTAGTTTGCAACATCAACCTCTTTTGCATCCATGATTGCCTTTCCATAACTAACCTTCAACTCCTCCCGGATTTTTTTTCGTTTTGCAGCAAGTGCCTTTTTTTCTTCTTTTGTCATCAGTTCCTTGGTTTCCTTTTCCTTATCAACAAGTTTGTACGGCTGTGTGAAATCTATATCGACATATTTTATACCCTTAAATTTTCCATTGAAGGTTTTAGTAAAATCTGAAACAAAATTTTTCTGAAATATAGGATCCTCAATATATTTTTCTGTAGTTCCAGGTTTTGGCGCATCTTTCTTTTTTGCCCATTGGTAAATCATTTCTTCCTGATCTAATGTGAGATCTATGTTTTGTCCATTAATCTTAATTTTGATTCCAAGTGATTCATACTTTGGGGGAAATAATATCCCGTTATGCTGTAATGTTTTCCATTTCATATTATTCACACGTACAAATTGTTGACTTTGATAAAAATCAGTTAAAACAGTATATCAACCTAACCACGGAAATATTTTTAAAAACAGATCAAGCTGAAAAAATGAATTAACAAGTTACATGAATAGATGTTATGAAATGGCCAATTATCATGATTGCTAGCGGTATTGGTGGCTTGGCAATTTTGATACTACTAGTATATTTGGCAATTCCAGAGCCTTTGATTGAATACTGCCCGGTTGGACAGAATGAATGTTAATCTAATTTGATACTAATAGAGCTCTTTTTTCAAGTAATTTTCAAACTCGATGTCTGTTTTATTCTTTTTTGCCTCCAAGAACATTGCCGCATCGTTTCCAACGATATACCTTGGCAGTGGTTTTTTGTCCTTGATAGCTTTAACAATCGTACTTGCTACTTCTTTTGGATGGGTTCCCATTTCTGTCATCATCTTGACACCAGAAACTACCTTAGTAGTGATGTCTTTGTATACTGTATCTAATTCGGATTTTTTGGCCATTTTCATATTTTTCATAAAGTTTGTCTTTATCACTCCCGGTTCAATTATGATAACGTCTACACCAAAGGGCGCAAATTCAAACCTCAAAGATTCACTTAATCCCTCTAACGCAAACTTGGAGCTGATGTATGCAGGCGATGCTGGAAATCCAATACGACCTACAACCGAACTAATGTTTACGATTGTTCCAGACCCCTGGTTTCTCATTGTAGGTCCAACCTCCTGAATCAATCTTATAATTGAGAAGAAGTTTGTCTCAAACTGTGTTTTGAATTCGTCAACAGACACGTCCTCAACACATCCCCAGAGCGCCCATCCTGCATTGTTCACAAGAACGTCTATTCTTTGCTTTTGATCAAGAATATGTTTTATTGCTGTTTTGGCAGAATTCTCGTTATCCACGTCTAATTCCAACACATCAATTTTCAAACTTTCCTTACTAGATAATTCCTTGAGTTTGTCGCCCTTTGCGGTGTTTCTCATTGTGGCATACGTATAATATCCATCTCTTGCTAGCGCTAAAGCAGTCTCAAAGCCTATTCCACTGGAGGTCCCTGTAACAACTGCAACCTTTTCCATATAGGTTTCAAATAATAACTATCTAATAGTTTTATGATCGTTTCGTGCACTTGATATCTAATAGAGGTCATATGTAGCAGCCCACTTAATATATTGATAATAATTCGAAACGGTTATCTAGAATCTTGATCAACAAAATACATGGTAAGTTATGCAAGTGAAGTAGCATCAATCCACAAACAATTCAATGTAGCATTAAAAAGGGCAAAATCAAGGCAGGCAGTTTTAAACTGCTATTGGAAACATAAAGCCCAGCATGAAAGACTACTAAAAAAACATCTTAAGGAAGAAATCGCTCAAGTTAACAAAATAAAAGCTAGGATCAAATACAAATAAACTAATAGTTTTCATCAATATGTTTATTTGATAAGTTTGGCTTGATCCGTGTTTTTTTAATTAATTATATGTAACATATGATTACATTTTTTGTAATTGAAAAAATCCGTTGTGAATAAAATCTACAATAAAGATTGTATCATTGGTATGAAAACAATTCCAGACGAAACAATAGATTTGGTTGTTACTGATCCCCCATTTGCGATTAATTTCAAAGCTAAAAAGGCAAACTATAACAGAACTGCTTCAAGAGTTTTGTCTGGTTACAATGAAATTAATGTTGAAGATTATTATAAATTTACAAATAATTGGATGCGCCAAGTAAAGCGTGTTTTAAAAAAATCCGGTAGTATGTACGTATTTTCAGGATGGAATAACCTTAAAGACATTCTAACTGCATTAGATGTTAATGGGTTTACAACCATTAACCACATAATCTGGAAGTACCAATTTGGTGTAGTTACGGCAAAAAAATTTGTTACTTCCCACTACCACTGTCTTTTTGTATGTAAAAATGATAAAATGCGAAAATTTTTTCCTTATTCAAGATTTAAAAAAAATGCCAAAACATCTGATGGAAAAAGCCTTCACTATCGTGACAAAGAAGACGTTTGGATTATAAAACGTGAATATTGGACTGGAGATGATAAAACTCCAACAAAACTTCCTGCTGAAATAATTAAAAAAATTCTCCAATATTCTAGTGAAAAAAATGATCTAATACTGGATCCTTTTCTTGGCTCTGGTCAGGTAGCAGTGATAAGCAAGATGCTTGGAAGAAAATATTTAGGATTTGAAATCATAAAGTCATATTATAATTTTGCGTATGAACGCCTTGAAAAAAATGTTTATCGACTAAAAAAAGAAATAAAGACTTGATTATTTTTTGGTTTTCATCTCGTTTTGTGATTGACCCATCTTCGCATCTATTATTTTTTTTAACTCATCATCAGTCTTACTCTTAAAATCTATTCTCAGGGTATTTGCCATTGTCTCAAGCTTTTTTCTTTCATCTTTTACAGGACCAGAAATTTCAAAATTTTCCTTTGTAATATCTTTCATTTCGTTTTGAATCTGGTTTTTTGCATTGTTATATTCTCCTACTACTTTTCCTATTTTTTTTGCTATCTCAGGAAAACGGTTTGTACCCAAAAGCAGTATTACAGCAATAAAAATAATTATTATCCATTCGCTTCCTATGATATTCAACGAATGTTGTAGCATAAATTTGTCATGTCTCTTACAAAATTAAATATTTGTATTCATTTTGTGTTTTGTTTATTTGTGTGCAATAACCATAATTGCACCACCCATTAGTTCCTTCTCAAATTCAATACTAGAAAATTTCTCAAGGAGCATAGATTCAAGCTTTTTGTTTTGTGGCCAAAGTTTGTATGTTTCATACAATGCAGCAAATTTTAACCCGAGTCTTCCAGCCGCTAAATATGCCACAATTGGTAAAATTATTTTAAGATAAAATGAAACACCAAATCTTGCAATCGGCTCATCGGGTTTTCCTAAGTCAACAATAACCCATTTACCATCTTTTTTTAGCACTCTATGAATCTCTGAAATAGCTATCTTGAGACTTATTGCATCGCGTAATGAATATCCAGAAAGGACCACATCAAACTGTTCATCACTAAACGGTACATGTTCAAACACTCCACAAGCTGCCTCTGGCTTTTCTTCAAAAAGTCTATCAGTATTTTTTATCATGGGTAAAAGAGGATCATAGAGTACAGCGTGGGCATCCCCATTGACAAGATCTAATGCAGTTTTTGCCATGTTACCAAATCCTGAACCAGCATCAAGTATTCTGTCGCCTTTTTTTACTCTGCCCTTAATTGCTTTGGTACGATGTTCAGAATCCTTTCCAAGTGAAATATACGAATTAACCTTATCATAAACAGGAATAATTTCTTGTAGTACATCAAGTACTTCACCCCAATAACTACCTAAACCCATAGGAAAGCTATATCATTTGATATTATAATCTGTACCCTATTCTTTTTTTACGCTTTTGTCTTCTGTAGTACGTGCATGTTTTTCGAGTTCTGCATCAGGTACTCGTTCTAAGAGTTTTGTATTTGATCTGATCGTTGACATTTTGATATGTTTGACACCTTTCTCATCACTTTTGAGATTTATTGCAGCAATTGCCAACGATATGGCTTCTTCAACTGATATATCTTCTTTGTAATTCTTTTCCAAATAGTCAGTAACTTCCTCTGAATTACCACCTATTGCAACTGCAGAATATAGAACAAATGTTCCACTTGGATCAGTTACAAAAATTCTGTTACCATGTTTGTCTACCCCTGCAATAATGAGTGCAACACCAAATGGACGTACACCAGAATATTGTGTAAATTGATGAGATTGATCTGCTAAATGTTTTGCAACTGTTTCTACTTCAACAGGTTCGTCGTAAGTTAATTTGTTACTTTGCGCAAAAAATCGTGCACTATCTACTTGAACACGAGCATCTGGAATATAACCTGCAGCAGCAACCCCAATATGGTCATCCACTTGAAAAATTTTTTGTGTTGATTCTGCAACCTGAAGATCCCGAGCTTTTTCTTCAACAGCTATCACAACGCCATCTTTGGCTTGTATTCCAATAGCAAGTGTACCCCTTTTTACCGTCTCGATGGCATACTCAACCTGATAAATTCTACCATCAGGAGAATACATTGTGGGCGTCATATCATAACCACGTGATGCCATCATAACATCACGATTTGATTACTAGTTAATTTAAGGGTTAGTTATTTTTAAATTCATAATTCTTATTGATCCAATCTTAAATGAATTAAAATATTATAACCACTCTTCCTAAAATATGGAAGACAAATTATCATTGTTCTTAGATCAAAAATATGTCAATCTTGAAACATACAAGAAAGACGGAACCCCGGTTAGAACACCTGTTTGGTTTATGATTGATAATGATATTATCTATGTTATAACTAGAGAAAAAACTGGTAAAGTTAAGAGACTTAAAAATAATCAAAACATCAGAATCGTTCCTTGTTCATTTACAGGCAAGTCTAAAAGTGAATGGATAAAGGGTATAGCACAAAAAATTACAGGCGAAATGGCGGAAAAGGCAATTAAACTTCGTAAGAAAAAATATGGATTCTCTGCAGGATTAGCTGGTTTGTTTTCCTCACAAAAGGGTAATCCTATAGTATATTCTATAGAATTTAACGATTAAATTTTTTACAAACAACAACCCAATCAAAAAATTTCATTTTTCCAGAGACATTTAAATATAATTTACAATTAAATTTGATCCATCTTGGCTCAACCAGATCCATTTGA
>DTTB01000077.1 GCA_012964965.1 Candidatus Nitrosopelagicus sp. | reverse complement strand
CAGCAGGATAATTATTCAGTAGCTCAGATGCATCAATAACATTTCCAGTACTCTTGCTCATCTTGTTTCCTTTTTCATCTAGAACATGTCCTTGGAACAGAAAGGAATTGTAAGGTGGAACCTCTTTGTTGTTAAGAATCACATTTTCAATTAAAAGCGTGTATGCCCATCCACGCGTTTGATCAATACCTTCCGTGAAAAATGGCGCAGGAATGTTTTTTCTGTATTCATCATCACTTAACGAGGCAAAAGGTGCAGCACCACTATTATGCCAAGTGTCTAAAACAAACTCTTCTCGCTGCATTTTTGCACTACATTTTTTACATTTGACAGAAATTCTATCTATCCATGGTCTATGTAACTCAAAGTCAGATCCATCAGGTAGATCCTCAGCTGCTTCTACAATTTCTTTTCTTGAAAATAGTTTTTCTCTGTTTTCACATTCTGTGCACTTCCAGATTGGTATTGGGCAGCCCCAGAATCTTTCTCTCGAAATGCACCAAGGGTGCTTCTCTTTTATAATTTTTAAAAATCTGTTTTTTGGTTGTTCAAAAAAGTATTCTACTTTTTCTGCAGCGTGAATGGCTTTTTCACCAAGCCTATCAAGCATGTAAAAATATTCCCTCCTTGCAAGCCAAACTAGTTTATGTTTAGAACGCCAACATAACGGGTATTTGTGCTTGATTTTACCAATTTTTACTAACGCATTTTTTTCTTTAATATCCTGTACAATTTTTTCATCAGCATCGCGTACAAACATACCAGCATATTTACCCGCTTCTTCTGTGAACTTTACCTCGTCATCAATAGGGGAAAAGATCTCAACTTTTCGTTTCATTGCAATGTTATAATCATCCTCACCATTTGCTGGAGAAAGATGGACAATTCCTGTACCAGCATTCACGTCAACAAACTTTTCAGCAATTGTAATGTGATAGTTTTCCTGTTTTGACATTTTTTCTAATCCAGAAATATTATCAAGTAGGGGGTGTGTGTATTTTTTATTCTCAAATTCAGAACCTTTTACTGTTTTCAATACTTGATAATCTTGTATCTTCGCTTCTTTCATGAATTCTTCAAGGCGAATTTTTCCAACGATCCATGTCTCATTGCTGACTGAAACATAAACATATTCCTCATTTGGATTGAATCCAACCATCGCATCAGTTACAAGTGTAAATGGCATAGTAGTCCAGACAATCAAATAGACATCTTCATCTTGCAGTTTTACTTTGTAATACAATGAAGGATCCTGAATCATCTCATAACCTTGATTCACTTCTGAATGACTAAGCGAAGTTTGGCAACTTGGGCAATATGCAACGACACTGTATCCTTCAGTAAGGATGCCATTTTCATCAGCACGTTTTAACAACTGCCATTCTCTTTCGATATACTCGTCCTTGTATGTCCAGTATGCATTTTCTTGGTTAAATGACATTCCTAATTTTTCATCAACATCTATCCATTTCTTATGGAATTTTGATATAATTTTTTTACATTCCGCGACAAGGTTTTCGATTTGCTGTGGAGTTGTGATTTCACTTTTACCGTTTTTAATTCCCAGTTCTTTCTCAGCTTGTAATTCTACTGGAAGACCTTGCGTATCCCAACCTGCATTGAAAACTACTTTTTTTCCATCAAGTGTATTGAATCTATACCACAAGTCCTTGAAGACACGACCCCTAAGGTGACCAGCATGCGGTTCTCCATTTAGCGTAGGCGGCCCTTCAATGAATGTAATTTTTTCTTGCTTGTTTGGTGATTCGTTAATTAGTTCCTGTAAATCTAGTCTTGATAGATAATCCCTAGTAGTCTGTTCTATATTTTTTAGGTTAAACTCATTTCCAAGTTCCATATATCGCTCTCGAGCATTTATCTCTTATAACAGTACGTGAATTCTCTGACATTAGATGAATGAAAATGTTTGACATTGTATCTCAGAAATTAAATGATTCTAGAAAAATTGTTTTTGTAACTGGAGCAGGAATTTCACAAGAAAGCGGAATTCCCACTTTTAGGGGGAAAGATGGTCATTGGAGAAAACATGATCCTATGAGACTTGCATCGATAGATGCGTTTTATGATGACCCAAAACTAGTTTGGGAATGGTATGAGGATAGGAGAAAAAACATCCTAGAGGCAAAACCAAACGAGGGTCATTTTGCAATTTCCAGTATGGAAAAATTTAGGGATGTGGTTGTATTGACGCAGAATATTGATGGTTTGCACCAGCGCTCCGGTAGCACAAATGTTTTGGAACTACATGGTAGTATAATTCGGATTAAATG
>DTTB01000076.1 GCA_012964965.1 Candidatus Nitrosopelagicus sp. | reverse complement strand
ACAAGATCCATCAGAAGCTGATCTTAATCTAATTGTAACCTGTTCTGTAAAGGATGCCACTGCCTCAAAGATGGTTCACCGCATAAAGCAATCACAATCAAAGCCACTTGTTGTTGCAGGCTGCCTCCCAAAGGCAGAAAGACACACGGTTGAAAAGTTTGCAGAAAATGCAAGCATGATGGGACCTAATTCGATTGGAAAAACACTCCAAGTGATAGAAACCACACTTAGTGGCTCTAAGGTTGTAGCACTTGATGACACTGATCTATCCAAAGTTGGGATACCCAAAATAAGACTGAATCCTGCAGTCGGAATTGTGGAGATATCTAATGGTTGTATGAGTGAATGTACATTCTGCCAGACAAAACTAGCGAAAGGTGATCTGAAAAGCTACAGAATCGGAGATATTGTTAGGCAAGTTAAAAGTGAACTTGTTGATGGTTGTAAGGAAATCTGGTTATCTTCAACTGACAACGGTTGCTATGGATTAGATATTGAGACAGATTTACCTTCATTGATTAACGAAGTCAATCAGATTCCTGGTGATTTTAGGGTCAGAGTTGGTATGTTGAATCCAATGTTTATGCCAAGAATAAGGGATAATCTCCTCAAATCATTTGAGAATGATAAAGTATTTCGTTTTTTACATGTTCCAGTTCAAAGTGGAAGCAATGATGTTCTCAATAACATGAAGCGTGGACATACAGTTCAAACATTCATCGACGTTGTAAGAAAATTTAGAACAAAATTTGGTTCATTTACGATCTCGACAGATATCATTGTGGGATATCCAACAGAGACATATGAAGACTTTGAAGAAACTATCGAGCTTTTGAAAGAAACTAGACCTGATATTGTAAATCTTTCACGGTACAGTAAAAGACCTGGTACAGATGCGGCTAAAATGAATCAAATTGATGTCGCTGAAATTAAGCGAAGAAGTAAAAGGACAGCTGAGCTGATAAATGAAATCTCGCTTGAAAACAATAAAAAATGGATTGGCTGGAAGGGCAAGGTTTTGTTTGATGAAAATTTGGATGGTCAAATCAAAGGAAGGAATTTTGCGTATAAACCAATATTTGTGAATGATGGGATTGAAATTGGACGATTATGTACGGTGAAAGTAACGGGTGCTACCAACCATAGCCTCGTTGGCGAGATCGTAAGTTAAAAAATTTTGATCGATGTTTTGATCAAAACTTAGTTAACCGTTATTTACCAGAATTTGTAACACTAATTTGCATGACATTTCAATTAACTGAACCCATATTGCTAATAGGCCTTGGAGGTGTTGGTGCTAAACTTACTGAAAATGCAAAAAAATCTCTAAATTCTGACTGCCTTTTAATTAGTCATGATCAGAAAGATCTTACTCCTGAAAATTCGATAAAAATTTCAACCAAATCTGTTATTAATCCATCAACTCATCTGATTAGAGGTTCTGCGTTAGAAGCTTCAAAGGAGATTAAAGAAAAAATCTCTAATTACTCAACAATTATTTTAATGTCAAACTTGGCAGGAAAGGCAGGTGCAGGTATTGGACCTGTGATTTCTAGAATTTGTAAACAGGAGCAGAAAAATGTTCTATCTTTTGCCATCATGCCATTCAAATTTGAAAAGGAAAGAATCTTTCAATCTGGTATCGCATTAAAAAGAATTAGGCAAGATTCTCAGTGTACTATTGTTCTTGACAATGATGCACTTCTTGATAGTAATCCAGATCTGACTCAGAAGCAGTGCTATGAAATTTCCAATAAAACAATTGAGTGTATGGTAGTTTCTCTCAAATCTTCTGAAATATCTGAATCTACAAATATTTTGTCAACAAGTAAAACTGCAGATGATATTCAAGTTTCTCTTAAAGATTCACTAAGGATGCTATATGAAGATGCACCACCAAACAGCATTAAAAGAACTATGCTGTATGTGTATGGTAACCGTGATATTCCTGTTGGAGTATTAAATACAATTTCTAATATAACTGGTGGAACATTTGATGAAAACAGTATACACATGGATATGTCATCTAATGAATCCAAAGTTGTAATGTTAAGTTCAATTCAAGGTGAAACAAGGTTCGACAAATATGACCCACTTGGAATAATCTCATCAGAAAATACAATTGACTGGGACGAACCAGAATGTAGTATAAATTGTGAACTCGATTTAAAACAATTAGAATAAAATAATTAATTTTTAGATTTTCGTTTAGGCTTACTTTTCACGCCTTTATCTTTGGAAGAACTAGACGAGCTATCTGACTTTGTATCTGGCTCTGCTGCTGGTTCTGG
>DTTB01000075.1 GCA_012964965.1 Candidatus Nitrosopelagicus sp. | reverse complement strand
AATGAGTTTGTGCCAAATAATCAGGAATTTGCTTCAATATCCTCATCGAGGTCTTTTCCAAAACCCTTCCACCATTTCCTAACTTCCTTGGTCACAAAAAAACTTTGTTTGAATTAACATATAGAACTACCGATTTGTTAAATTTTACTATAGATTACTCTTGGTTTCATTTCATCACTCAAATGAATTTCAGTTTTCAAACCAATCTTTCCAAATTTCTCATGATCTAAAGTAAATGTTACTGGCATTGTTGCCCAACCATATTGTGGCGTAGAATTAATTTGAACTGTCTCTACAAAAGATTGTTGTAAGAATTCCTTGTGGAATGTTTTTTCCATCCCAAGAATTTCAAGAGTTACTAATCTTGTCATTTCAGAACTGTCAACGTATTTTATCCTAACAATATTATTTTCTGGCTCGTACACAGCATCTACGAAAATTGTTTGCGATATCAATGACTCGTCTATCCCTGAATCTGATAACCCAGTGAACGCTATGAGTAATACAATAGCTACACAAACAATGCCAACGATTTTCTTATTCATTATTATGCAAATTCTTTTTTCACGCGCCGTAAAAATCTTGATCTTATTCTTACCCTTTCCAATGTTTGCTCCAATATACGTTCAGTTCCGGGCATGGGATTTTTCTTGAAAAATGTGCGTACATCGTCTTCCTGCTTATCATCAATAACTCCACCAACACTTGCAACAATCCTATTCGCCAAGGGATTTCCCACACCAAATTTCCTAACTAATCTTTTCCAATATTTCTTGAGCCATGGCCAAAGAATATCCTTACCATAAATATTGGATGATATAATCATTATTGGTACACGAATATTTTGTGATCTAACATTTGGAGTCAAAGAAAACGCAAGTGTTTCTATAAGTAGATTTTTTTGCTTAAAATTGCCCATTGCACTAAGAAATCTTAGTTTTTCTTCCTGCAGTGTTGCCTTTTTGTATAGCGATAAAAGTTTACTATGGGTCTTCCTATCTCCCTGCCATGCAATCAAGGTAAAAACCGGTTCACATAGATCAGCTGCAAGTGAGTTTTTATTTTTAAGAAATTTGGCAAAGCGCCTTCTAGATTCAGCAAGTACATTTTCATCCCCGAGCTTGCCTAATGCTGTAATCACAAAGCTGCGCAATAATGCATCCGTATGCTTTTCATGTTTTTTAGAATCCCAGCCTAGACGGTCTAATATTGTTCCCAAAAACTGTACAGCATAAGTACGTATTTCATCGGAGAATTTTTCCTTGATGGTAAGCTTGTAAAGATAGTACAAATTCTGTGCCAAATCAAGTAAAGTGATATAGTTATCCTCGTCGTGATAGGATGTCGTAAGATCAAGATATTCCTGTAATTGTTTTGTGCCTGATATACAATATGAAAACAAGTCGTTCTGCAGACTCCACCTGTCTACATGATTTAGTATTTTTTCATCAATAAGCAGTGACAAATTTGCTAGAGTGTTATCGTCATATTGAACTCTATAAAATCCGTGGCGCCCGGAATTAATTAGAAAATTTGAATCAGTGTTTTTAAGTGATAATGTGCTAGAACGTGATTTCAACAAGATTGATCTTTGATGGTTTCCCTCCTCAATTGTTATTGGGATTGCCCATTTGCCTCTAGATAATTTGCTGCCATCAGATAAGAATCGTCTCTGTGTTAGTGATATTTTTGAATTTTCTCGCTTTACGTCTACAACCGGATAACCAACTTGATCAATCCATGTCTTCATCATTGAACTGACAGGTTTATTTGAAATCTTTCCTATTGAATTCCATAAATCTTGTCCCTCAGCGTTTGAGAACTTGTGACTTGTCAGATAGTGCTTAAGACCCTTACGAAAGTTTTCTAATCCAACATAATTTTCAAGCATGCGTAATACATTACCACCCTTGTCGTAGCTTATCACATCAAAGATCTCCCTAATTTGTGCAGGGTGCTTTACATCTACATCTATAGGATGAGAGTTTCTTAGGGAATCAAGGCCCATTGCCTGTAGCATTGCATCACCCAGAAACTGGTCCCAAAAATCCCACTCAGGATAAAACTTGTCAACAATCTTTGTCGCCATAAATGTTGCAAAACTTTCGTTCAACCAAAGATCATTCCACCATTTCATCGTTACAAGATTTCCAAACCATTGATGAGCTAGTTCATGTGAGATGACTTCAGCAATGTACTGTTTTGTCCTAGTTGAAGATGTTTTTGGATCATAAAGTAATATTGCCTCCCTAAATGTAATTGCACCCCAATTCTCCATTGCGCCTGCGGCAAA
>DTTB01000074.1 GCA_012964965.1 Candidatus Nitrosopelagicus sp. | reverse complement strand
GATCTTTTTTGACTGCTTGTTCTAATAGATATAATGCTCTGTCTACATTAGAGATTGCAGCATTACTTCGTGCCATTGCATAGATTACGTTGACGTTATCTTTGTGTATCTGTAATAATTTATCAAAAATTTCTAATGCTCTTTCATGTTTTCCTAACTCTGCTAATTCAATTCCCTTATGAAAAAACGCATCCATATGTTTTGGATGTTTTCGATAAATATTTTCAAAACAGTTTAAGGCTTCTTCATGTTTTTTCATCTTTCCTAACACTATACCCCTGTAAAATGCAGTATTGACATTTCCTGAATCACATTTTAGTGCTTCATCCAAACTTTGTATTGCTTCTTCATGCAACAGCAACTTGTCGTAAAGCACTCCCTTATTGTAATGTGCTGCCGCATGTTTTGGGTCTATTTCTATTGCTTTATTGTAATATTCTAATGCATCATCGGTATTACCTAGCTCGGCGAGTGAAATACCTCTGTTATTAATTGCTGAAACATACTTTGGATTAATCTCAATCACTTTGTCAAAGCAGGTTATAGCATCTTGATATTTTTTTAATTGATTTAGTGCAAGACCTTGATTATATATTGCAGCAATATTTTTTGGATCTTGCTTTACAATTTTTTTGAAAAGTGGAATTGCAGCCTTTGGTTGCCTTTTCTCCATAAAGAACATTGCTTTATAAAACAAATCTTCAGTTTTTTCTTTGCTAGCAAAAAATATCATTAAGATCAGTGATTGTTATGTTAATTTATTTTTTAAACATTGTAAGAAATTCATCAGTAGATTTAGACATGGTTTTAATATCAAATTTTGTATGAGCATCTGAAAACGCACCTAATTTTCCTGGTAAAAAGAATATACCAGCATTTGCAATCATATGAAAATGATAATCATGTAATTTTTTTGTATTACATTTTGCTGCATCAGTTGCATTATTAATTTCATATATTGAATCACTCAAAAAATGTGTTAAAAATAATGAACCGATTCCAGTTGTAATTACACTTCCGCCAAATTTTTTGTCAAGCATTTTTCTTGTTTCAATTCCAAAATTGCTTAATTTTTTATAAAGCAAATTACTTTTATTTTTAATTATAGTAAGCATTGAATTGCCAGATGTCATTGTTAGAGGATTTGCAGAAAATGTTCCACCACCAATATATGCACGTTCTGTTTTTGAGAATATAGTTGTACTAGCATATTTCATTAATTCATTTTTGCCACAAATAACACCAATCGGTAATCCACCGCCAACTATTTTTCCAAGAGTTACCAAATCAGGGTCAAGTTTCATTGTATTGTAAAGACAGCCAAATCTGAATCTAAAACCAGTAACTATTTCATCTAGAATGAATATTGTGTTATTTTTATGGCAAAATTCCTGTATACCCAACAAGTATTCTTTTGTAGCAGGAATGCATCCACCACCACCAAGAACTGGTTCAATAATAACTGCAGCCAAATCATTTTTTTTTGATTTCAAAATTTTGATCGAGTTTTCTAAATCATTATAGGGTAATGATATTACGTGCTTCTCATCAGTTAGACCACTACTCTCAGACTTTCGAAACGGCCAATTCACTGTTTTAAGTAAATCAGTTGTATAACCATGCCATCCACCATCAATCTTAGCAATTGTTTTTCTCTGTGTTATTGTTCTAGCAAGTCTAACAGCATACATTGTAGCCTCTGTTCCGGTTGATGCATATCTAATTTTTTCAGCAACGGGAACTACTTTTGAAATCTTCTCCGACAGTTCAATTGAATTTTTATTTAACGTTCCATGCATCCAGTCATAATTCAATTGTTTTTTTATTTGATTAGTTATTTTTTTTGGGGCATGTCCTAAAATTAGACTCCAATGACCCATCCAATAATCAACATATTTGTTTGAATCAACATCAATCAGGAATTTACTATTTGCTGATTTAGTCACAAATGGATATGGTTCAAAGAATCGAATATTATGGTGCACACCATTCACATGATATTTTTTAGATTTTTCAAAAAGTCTAGCTGATTTTCTAGTTTTTAACTTGTAAATTTTTATGGTATCTTTCATTCTTAATCATCCTTTTATATTGAATATATTATTGATCGATAATCTGTGTATTTTCTGTTTAATTTTTGTACAGTTTATAAGTACAACTGAAGGCAAAGTTTTCGCATACGTAACGCAAGAGCGGCGCTTGTGATGAAGTATGGTAGTGAACCATTTTATGATTTACAGGCCTCCAGTTACGCATACAAAATGTAGATTTGACCAAATGATCAAATCTGAAATGTGAAGATTATGTGCATTCCGTTAATT
>DTTB01000073.1 GCA_012964965.1 Candidatus Nitrosopelagicus sp. | reverse complement strand
CAGCTCCACATGCTTTGTCATGCCCTCCTCCAGAACCACCTAATTTAGAAGCAATAGAAGATACTAATTTGCCTAGATGAGTTTTGCATGAGGGTGACCCTCGTACAGATACTGCATAAATTCCCTTATCAACGCGTTCCTTATAGGTAATAGCCGCATCTTTTCCAGAAAAACCAAGCACAAAGTTAGCAGCACCACTTGCACCTGAATCAAGAACTTCCATATGACCAAGATTTTTTGAAATTTTCATCGATTTCCTGACTTTTGATATAATTTCAGCAAGTTTCCCCACTTGAATTTGGGCAAATTCATATGTGTTTGGAATTTCATGTGGAAATTTTGATTCTGACAGTTCATCAACCAAATAATAAAGATAGTCTAGATCATTTTGATGTCCAACTATATTGTATGTTAAGACGGTAGCATTTATCAAGGCAAATTGTCTATCATATATTTGTAAAAGTTTTGAACCTATTGGTTTGTTTTCCATATAATCCGTGACTGCAGCACATGCAGCAATAAACGTAGAATGTTCTGGTAATTGTTTCTTAAATGCATCATAGATAAGAACTGCAGTACATTCAGAAGTGTCATGAATTAGTTTCACTTTATTTTTTTTAAGTTTGGTAATAACTTTTGAATCTAGGTAATGATGATCCACATAGGTTATAGAAATTTGTTTTTTTCTTAATTCAGTGAGTAAATCTACAAAATAATCATTGATTTGACTGTTTAATCCTAGATCACAGATAAACAATTTTTTTAATTTTTCATCGTTTCGCAATGGTTCTAATGCATCCCTAATTCCAGGATAATCTACAAGTATGGTGTCACCACCAAATGCTTGCTTAATTAACGCGGCAGAAGAAATTCCATCCGCATCTTCTTGATGTGAAATACAAAGAATTTTAGTTCTTTTTGATTTTGTGGTTTTAGACGAGGTTTTTACGCTTGATTTTTTAGATTTAATAGACATGTGATGGAATCACTGAAACCCTCATTTAAATTTAGAACGACAAGTACTACTTTGAAAAAAGTTTGTTGGTTGTAATATCTTGCTTTTGTTGTATTTGATCTGAAAGGTTACATATATCATAAAACCAAACTCCGTCAAGTTGGGTACTAATGTCTGCTTGCTGTAACTTGGTTAATTCCTTTGGAGTTGCGTTTAGAATACGCTCATCTATTAATTGCATTAATTTACGCTCTTCCTGTGACATGCTAATTTAGTTAAAAATAATCTTATAATCTCAGAAGTAAAGAGATTAGACAAGATACTAAATTTTCGAAACGCAATTTAGGTTGAAAATTTAATAGTGCTATTTTCACAAGGAAAATATGGACACAAAGAACATAGGATTGAGAAACATTGAGGTTGCAGACACAAAAATCTCATATATTGACGGGCAAAAAGGAAAGCTGATTTATCGTGGATATGATATTTTAGATCTTACAAAGAATTCCAATTTTGAAGAAACTTGTTATCTTCTACTTCATGACGAATTGCCAACTATGGATGAATATGTTGACTTTAAAACTGAATTAGTGGATGTCAGAATTATTCCTAAACAAATGCAAATTAACATGGGTAATTGGAGAAATGATGCTGACCCTATGGATGTTCTGCAAGCTTTTGTTGCTGCATTTGGAGGTTATTATGATGAAGAATTTTCAACAAAGGAAGCAAGTTATAGTAGAGCCATGAATCTGATAGCCAAGGTTCCTACAATTGTATCTAGTTGGCATAGAATTCGGAACAATAAAAAAATTATACAGCCTGATTCTAATTTAAGTCACGCCGCCAATTTTTTGTACATGCTGAATGGTGAGAAACCAGAGCCGGAAATAGAAAAAATCTTTGATATTTGTCTAATTTTACATGCAGACCATACTTTGAATGCTTCAACGTTTGCAGCCAGACAAGTTGCATCCACACGTGCGCATATGTATTCTGCTGCTAGCGCAGCAGTTGGTGCATTAAGTGGTGAATTACACGGAGGAGCAAATTATGAAGTGATGAGAATGCTTCTAGATATAAAAACTGAGGAAAATGTTGAATCTTACATTAAGGGAAAATTTGCAAAGAATGAAAGAGTTATGGGAATGGGTCACGCAGTGTACAAAACTGTTGACCCTAGATCTCAAGTACTCAGGGAACTATCCAAAAGACTATCAGAAAAAACTGGTCAACAATGGTATGATATAACAAGTAAGGTTGAACGCGTAACTGCTGAGTTGATGAAAAAAACTAAAGGTGTGGAAATTTTTCCGAATGTGGATCTTTACAGTGCGTCGGTTTACTACATGCTAGGTATTCCGATGGATCTTAACACACCCATATTTG
>DTTB01000072.1 GCA_012964965.1 Candidatus Nitrosopelagicus sp. | reverse complement strand
ATTTTTGCCATTAATACCAGTAAATTATTTCCAGTTTTTACTGTTTGTTAGCTAAATTTAGCCTAATGTTGATCTAAATACACACCTCCCATTAAGAACAAAATTGTAAACGATCAAACATGCCATTCGATAAGACATGGGCACGTCAAGAAACAAAAGGTATGACAGAAAAAATTCGTGATGCTATAAAGCCACAGGGAGCTCTAAAGCCACGAATACAAACAGCAGTTACTAAACTTCAAGGACAAACTTCAAAGATGGATGTCATGTTAACAAGGCTTCATGAAAGAGACCAGCAATTATTTGCTAGAATCGTAACATCAATGGAGAACCATGATACATCTGCCAGCAAAGTTTTATCATCTGAACTAGCCGAAGTTCGTAAAGTTTCAAGAATGTTGGGTAACGCAAGAACATCTCTTGAACAAGTTCAAATACGTTTGAGTACTATTCATGACCTAGGTGATGCAATGATTTCAATTGGACCAGCAATGTCAACTATGAAAGGTTTGAAATCGTCACTGAGCAGTTTCATGCCGGAAGCTGATTCTGAATTGAATTCTATGACAGAAACGTTAAATGGATTAATGGTAGACTCGTTATCTAATGACACATTTACCATGGAATCTGACATAGTAAACGAGGAGACTGATGCAATATTGCAAGAAGCATCCGCGGTTGCAGAACAACAAACAGATGAAAAATTCCCATCCATACCAACAACAACTCCTTCAGGACAATCTTCGTCACCAAACCTATCTAATTCAATGGATTTCCTTGAATAGACACTGAGACGAAAAGTCCAATCTTTTTCTATTTTATTTTTCTAAAATTTCCAGACACTAGGGGAAAGCAGTCTCCTTAGAAAGCACTTGCTCTAAATCTGAAATCTTTATTCTACTTTGCTCCATCGAATCTCGATTTCTAAGTGTTACAGTATCATCTTCTAGTGTCTTATGGTCAACTGTAATAGCAAAAGGCGCACCAACCTCGTCTAATCTTCTATATCGTCTTCCAATTGCACCAGAATGATCTAGGAATACATCATATTTTCGCTTAATTTTCAGATAAATCTCATCAGTTTTTTCTGCAAGCCCATCTTTTTTTACAAGTGATAACACACCAACATGAATAGGTGACAAGTATGGTTTGAGTGATAATACCGTCCTCTCATTTTCTTTGTCTTCTCGTAGGCTGTGTTCTAAGATCGTATACAAGCTACGGTCTATTCCCATCGAAAGCTCAAAAACATGTGGAAGTACCTTTTCATCCCCATCCATCACCTCAAATTTTTCTTTACTTTTCTTAGCATGACTACTCAAGTCATAATCTGATCTATAGTTGCATGCTACAAGCTCAAGCCATCCAATAGTTGTTTCAACCTCAAAATCAAATGCCACCTCTGCATAGAACGCTTTTTCTTTTTCTCCTAATTTGCGGAATCTGCTTTTTTGTATATTCACGCCAGCTTTTTCATAAAATTCGGCTAATATTCCCAAATAGTAGGAAACAAACTTGTTTGGGATTATTTTTGAATCTACTGCCTCCTTGCAAGTCATAATCTTTATTTCATCATCAACTTGAATTGGGATCTTTGTGTTCTGTATCTCCAAGAATTTGCCCAAGTCATTTAGTCTCGCAGGGTTACAAAACACTTCAATCTCTGCCTGGTAAAACTCTCTTAGTCTGAGTAAGCTTTGTCTAGGCGCAATCTCGTTTCGAAAACTCTTACCTGTTTGCGCAATTCCCATTGGAAGCTTTCCTCTCATGGTCTTGAAAAGTCGAGGAAAATCAACAAAGATCGACTGGCACGTTTCAGGTCTTAGGTAGGCTTCTTCACCTTCTGGTCCTATCCCCACCTGAAACATCATATTGAATTTCTTAGCATTTTCAAAATCACCATTGCATTTTGGACACTTGATGTTTTTTTCAGTAATAACCTTGTCAAATTCGTCAAGACCCGCGCTTTCCGGAATCTCAGTTTTGGTAATCTCAGCTATTAATTTATCAGCTCTATGTGTGGATTTACACTTTGTGCATCTTACTATGGGGTCAGCAAAGCTTGCAAGATGACCTGATGCTTCAAACACAGATTTGGACATTATTTGAGAGCCATCAATCTCAATCATTCTGTCACGTCTAACTAGCTCTCTTCTCCAAAGTTCCAAAAACTTATTCTTTAGACTTACACCAGCTGGTCCATATTCCCAAAACCCTGCCTGTGCGTCAGAATAAACCTCACAGCTTGGAAAATAAAATCCTCGTTCCAGTGCAAGTTTCATCACGTCATCATATTTCATAATTGCAAGCCACCTAGGTGAAATAAATTAGTTTTATGCAAGTTCTTTTGC
>DTTB01000071.1 GCA_012964965.1 Candidatus Nitrosopelagicus sp. | reverse complement strand
CTAAAGCTTCTTCTATTTGCATTACAATGGGAGTTTCAAATTTTTGCACTAAACCATTGCTAGAATCTAAAACGAAAAGATATCCTCGGTTATCCAATACAATATCTTTTGGTTCAATAAACTTACCATCTCCTTGACCAACACCGCCCCATGATGCTAATGTCCTTCCATCAGAATTTATTTTAATTACTCTATATTTAGCGGCGTCAACAAAATAGATATCTCCATTAGGATCAACTGTCAATCCACCAGGTCTAACAGGAAAACCACCAAATTTGTAATCAAAACTTTCTAGAACAATTCCATCTGAGCTATACTTTTCAATTTTATAATTTCCAGGATCAGAAACATATTTACCAAATGATGATAAGAATTCTCCATCAGTAGTAAATTGCTGAATTCTATGATTCTTGGAATCTGCAACGTAAACAATGCCGTTTGAATCTATTGTAATTCCTTGCGGTTCGTTGAATTCACCATTTTCGTTACCAGTTCCTCCCCACTTTAGAATAAAGTTTCCATCGTTATCAAATTTTTGAACAATGTCTCGCTCTCCATCTACAACATATACATTGTTTTCATAAACTACAATACCAGTAGAGTGTTGAAATTGTCCATCTTCAAAACCCTCAGTTCCCCAGCTTGACAAAAACTCTCCATTATTGGTAAACTTTTGAATTCTTGAATTGCCAGTATCTACTACGTAGATGTTCCCTTCATCATCAACTGCAATTTGCTGAGGGAGATTCCAGCCTTTCTTTACAATATTAAAATAATCATTACATAACAAACAATCAGTATCTCGCTCAGTAGTATCAAATCCTCCCCATTCTGAAATGTACGAATGACCACTTGATGCAAACGACTGGCTTGAGATAATTCCAACTAGTAGTAAGCTAGCACATACTGTGAGTAATACTAATCCTTTCAACAATTATGAGTGAAATTAACGAAAAAGATCTCATGAGTGAGATATTGTTATTTTTTGAGTCAAATTTAGTTCAATCAGAACGGCTTGTTTACCTCACGCGTGAATACATAACTCGCAAGTAGGGTCATAGCAATTACAAAACCACCTAAAATCACTATGCTGAAGGCAGCCGACGAGCTTTCAACATAACCAGACATCATGCTTCGAACTAAAATTACTGCATATGTAACAGGATTAAACTGAGCTATAGTCTGCAACCAATCTGGCATCAACGCTAATGGAAAAAGAGCTGGGCTTATCATGAACATGGGTAATCCAAGAAAATTGACAGTTCCCCAAAAGGTTTCTTGAGACTTTGCAGCTGCAGCAAACATAACAGATATTCCAGAGAATCCAATCGAAAACAAAACTACTATTGCCATGATTGGAGCTATCATCAACAAGTTTGGCATTGTGACACCTATTGCAAGGGCAATTCCTAAAATGAGACTGGCTTGAATTGCTGCAACTAATGATATTGCAAGCATCTTTCCAAGTGCAATGGATGACCTAGAAATTGGAGAGGTAAGTGCCTGATTCATAAAACCATATCTTCTATCCCACAAAGTGTTTACACCACCAAAGATACTAGTGAAAATTGCAGTCAGTATGATAATACCTGGTGTCATGAATTCTATATATTCGCCATCAAAGCCAACTGATTCAATCAGAGGCTGCGTTCCTGAAAATATGTTACCCATAACTATGATCCAAACAGCTGGCTGAATCAGCCTGATTATAAAACCGCCCCTAGATTTTTTGTAACGCTTCATCTCACGCCAAAAAATTGAGTATGTATCAGTAATCATCAAAGCCCTTTTCTCCTGTTTAGATTGAATTCTTTTCTTCTACTGTATTTTTTGTTTTCAGTCTCATCCCTCAAATCATGCCCAGTATATGAGATGAATACATCATCAAGAGTAGGTTGCTTTAACGTGAGAGATCTTATCTTCATATCAAGATTGGCAGATTCTTGAAATATCTTTGGGATTACCTCATTGCTTTTGGTAGAAAAGACGGTGATTAAGCCCTCTTTATTTTTCACTTCCTTAACAAATTCAATTCTGCCAATTTGATCTATTAAGGTATCTTGGTTTGCTTTGCCGTCAACAAGATTAAAGGAGATTATCTCGTTTCCTATTGCACTTTTCATTGATTTTGGTGTGTCGATGACCTGTATTTTTCCATGATCAATAATTCCTATTCTATCACAAAGATTGTCAGCCTCCTCCATGTAATGAGTGCTGATAAAAACAGTCATACCAAAATCCTTCCGAATTTTTTTTATGTAGCCCCATATCTTCCGTCTGGTTTGTATATCAAGTCCTACAGTAGGTTCATCAAGAAATAGTACAGCTGGCCTGCTCAATAATCCATTCGCTA
>DTTB01000070.1 GCA_012964965.1 Candidatus Nitrosopelagicus sp. | reverse complement strand
AAAAATTATCTTTTGAAGAAAAAATCAAAATTTGTAAAAATAAAGTTAAAACTGTTGGGGGAGACATTCATGGTTGGTTTGATGCCTTTAATCCAGAAGTCAATTCGAGTTTTACACCCAATGAGGTAAAAGAATGGTTTAAGGAAGAAGGGTTTGACAAAATAAAATTAATAGTGAAAAGTCATTTTAATTCTATTCCTACATCTCAGGTCAACATGAATGGAATAAAATGTTAATACAAAACAGCAAAAGCTAAAAACTAATTTAGTCTAGTATTTGCGTTCATATCTCTTGTCACAAATAATCTATACCATATTTCGAATGCTAGCAACCCCAGAAATTTATTGATGTATCGTACATCCAAATCGCTACGATTGATATGACTTGTTATCCATTTTTTGTTGATCCATCCATCACTAACAATAGAGGAATCCAGCAAATATTCTGTACAGATAGACTTACCATATAATTCCCAAAGATTTTTTGTGTCAACGTTAAAACCTAATTTTTGATCAGTAACAAATGAAATAGCATTATATCGTTTGAGTAGTTCTCGCAATGGTAATTTACCTAAATTTTTATTTTGATCATATTTTTTCACATTAGGAATACGAGTTGCAGTCCCAATAATAAGATCTGACAACAATGGACTGATGCCTTCTACTAGAAAATGATTTAATATTCGTGTATTAACTGGACTAAAATTATACAGAAGCTTCCCATTGTAATCAGCCAGAAAAACTTGATCCAAAGATGGCAGCGAGTTATCAAAATAAGGCAGTAGTGTTTTATAGATAGCATCCCACGTGAATTCTGCTTTTGCATCAAAAAGATCTTCCTGATCTGGAACCCTATCACGTTCATGACATTGTAAATATGCCTTGACCTTATCCAGAGGAGTAGAATTCTGTGTTGTAAGAGAAAGAAATTTCTTATATCTGAATGTATAACCACCAAATAGTTCATCCCCACCATCACCAGATGCCAGATATTTTGACAACGACTGAGATTTTTTTACCACATGATACCAATGCAAGTCCCAAAATGGCATTTTAATTATACTTATGGCCTTTGGTAGTTCTTCTAGATAATTTTCAAGATAAACTATATGATGATTTGCTTCGAAATTTTGTGCAATTTTTGCAGCTACAGGAGATTCATCAACGCTTTCAGCAAATTTTATTGTTATCGCTTCAATTTCAATATCTGGAAATAGTTTTCTTAACATTGCTAAAATTAAAGTAGAATCTATTCCTCCACTTAATGCAATAGAAATTTTTTTTATTTTGTTAGATTCGATTTTTTGTTTGAGTGAATCCAAAATTGAGTTTTCAATGTCTCCAATTGAGAGAACAGTACTATCAGGTTGAAATCTGTCCCATGTTTTTATTGGCAGGAGTGGTTTGATTTTAGGGTTATATCTTAACGTAAGAATGTTACAAATTTCGGATGGATTAGTATGAATAGTTGTAGATTTGTCAGCAGCCAATTCTAATTCATTCCTCAAATTACGCTTTTAATATTACTGATTTTTCGCATTACCGATATAATATTGTTCGATAGTAATGAGTGTTAAAATTTAAAAACAGAAATAATAAAGTTAAGGTGATTTTTGTGATTAAATTGGTTATAACTGCTGCTGGAAAGGGTACTAGACTTCTTCCTATAACTAAGGAACTTCCCAAAGAAATGATGCCTATTTTTTCTAGAATATATAATAATAATCTGATTGTTATTCCCTTACTACAATTTATTTTTGAACAGCTATATGCCGTCGGAATAAGAGATTATTGCTTTGTGGTGGGTAGAGAAAAAAGATCAATTGAAGATCATTTTACGCCAGATGAAACTTATCTCAACGAATTATCGAGAAAGCATAATGTTTTGATGACGAATTTTTACAAAAGATTAGAAAAATCGCATCTTATATGGACAAACCAAAACAAGCCATTGGGATTTGGAGATGCCGTAAAACGTGCTGAAAAATATATTGGAAATGACAATTTTATTGTTCATGGCGGAGACGTTTCCATTATAGGCGGTTCCAAACATCCAGTTTTAAGATTAATCAAAACTGCAAAAGATGATCCTTCTATAGCAGCTGTACTTCTTTGTAAAAAAATAAAGGATCCTAAAAGATACGGAGTTCCACAAGTGAAAAAGACTTCATCATCAGTTTATCTAGTTGAAAAAGTTGAAGAAAAACCCAATATTCCTAAATCTGATTTAGGAATATTACCAATTTACTTTTTCAAACCAAAAATATTCAAGTCGCTTAAAAACATAAAACCAGATAAGAATAATGAACTACAATTAACAGATGCCATTCAAAATCTAATTGAACTAGGCGAAAAAGT
>DTTB01000069.1 GCA_012964965.1 Candidatus Nitrosopelagicus sp. | reverse complement strand
TTTTTGTAGAAATCAGTTAAATGAATTGGATAAAAATAAACTTTTGAAAATATACCATCTGCAAGAAGATGTGAATGTAGTTTGTCACGAATTATCTTATTAGGTAATCTGATTGTATACATTTGATAAATATGAATATATTCTGTATTTCCTTTTGGAACTTGAATTTGTGAATGTTTTGATAATCTTTCAGAAAGAAAATTTGCATTTTCCTGCCTCATTTTTATAATCTTATCCAATTTTTCAAGTTGTGTAATACCTAAACATGCGGTAATCGTAGACATTCTCCAATTATAGCCAACCCCTTGATAATTTGACTCGTGTGGATTGTTAAAATAATTAATTTTATCTATTCTACCATGTGATCTTATTAGTTTTATTTTCTCATAAATTTCTCTAGAATTTGTAGTGATTGCACCTCCTTCACCAGTTGTTAAAACTTTGTTTCCTGTAAAACTAAAAATTGTTGCATCAGCGTTTGAACCAACCTTTGTCCCTTTTACAGAAGAACCCAATGCTTCAGCAGCATCTTCAATTAGGATAAGTCCTGCATCCTCAATCTGTTTCTTAATTTCAAAAATCTTACAGGGTAATCCACCACAATCCATGGGAATTATGGCTTTGGTTCTACTGGATATTCTCGCCTGAATTAATTCAGGGTCTAAACCAAGATTTGTTTCTTCGATTTCTGCAAAAGTTGGTATTGCATCTACGAAAAGAACCGAATTTACAGTTGAAATAAAGGTAAAAGAAGGAACTATTATTTCAGCGCCCTTTCCTAATTCATATGCTAAAAGAGATGCATGCAAAGCTGAGGTTCCTGAATTAAGTGTCAAACAGTAATCAGATCCAACATAGTTCTTTATGGCATTTTCAAATTGTTCTACTTCTGGACCTATAGCCCATCTATTTCCGCGTTTAATTATTTTAGTAACTAAATTAAGATCCTCATCATCAGTATAGATTTTATAAAGTGGGATTTTCCATTCTGGCATAATTAACTATTTTCTGGTATTAATTTAAAAGACACTGTTAATTGAGAAATTGTACTTAATTTATTAATACAAAATAAAGCCAAATTATCTATTGAATGTTCTAGTAATTGGCGCTCATCCTGATGATGAAGTTGTAGGAATGGGTGCAACAATTAAAAAATTGAGTAAGAAGAACAAAATTTTCCTTTGTATTATTACTGATGGAACTACTGCTCAATATGATGATAAAAAAATGATAAAAGTGAGACGTGATGCGTGTATTAAGTCATCAAAATTACTAGGTATTACTAAGGTAAAATTTCTAGATTTTCCGGATATGGGATTAGATACAATATCACAATTAGAAATAAACAAAGAATTAGAAAAGATAATTGAAGATTATAAACCTAAGGTAGTTTATACCACACCAGCACATGATCTGCATAAGGATCACCAGTTGATATTTGATTCAGCTTTAGTTGCAACAAGACCTTTTTCAAGTTCTGTGAAACAATTGCTATCATACGAGTGCCCTGGACCAGTTAAACAACCATTTCAACCAACAGTATATCAAAATGTTGAAAAAGAATTTTCGTACAAACTAGAGGCATTTAAAATGTATAAGAGCGAAGTAATGAAATTCCCTCATCCACGTTCTTTAATAGCAATAGAGAACCTTGCAATACAAAGAGGAGTGGAATCAGGTTTGAAGAAGGCAGAAGCATTTCAACTAATTCGTAGTATTAACCAATAAGAAGATTGAAACCCTAGAAAGACAAAATTTATCACTCTTACTCATGGAATTTTTCATAATTAATCTCAAAAACTTTGATCTTTAATTTCTTAAAACCGAATTCATCTGAATCAAAAATTTTCTTTAGATATGGGTATTGATTATAATTATAAAATAACTCATCTGTAAATGGATAGTATAGCCCTTTTTTCTGATTAGCAATAATATATTTCAAGTCATATTTTTCTCCATCAGAAATTAATTCTTCTAATGTTTCACCATATGGTGCAGATGAGATTTTAAATGAATTTTCTTTGTCGGGAATTATTTTTGAATTAATTTCATAACTTTTGAATTTTTCGGGCGATTCGGTAATTCTTAGGTAACTAACATAATCTAAACCTCCTCCCCAATCTCTGAATACAACTCCCTGTAAATTATTTAACGCATATTCTGAAAACTCAAATTTTTCATTTTCTAAGATAGGATCCGGCGTTCCATATCTTGTCATAAATATAGATGAAAGTAAAATTATTGTTATGATGATTCCTATAATGAAAATATCTTTTTGCCTTCTGGAAAATGAAAAAGTACTCAGCCCATATTCAGTCACTCTTTGAATTGGTATAACTGAAAAAATCATTAAAAATGGTAATA
>DTTB01000068.1 GCA_012964965.1 Candidatus Nitrosopelagicus sp. | reverse complement strand
ACGGACAGATTGACGACAGTTCGTTTGTTTCTGGACTTCAGTGGCTCATATCAAATAAAATCATGACTATACCGCCAACTGAACAGGGAGCGGGATCTGACAATGTCATTCCAGATTGGATTAAAAATAACGCAGGATGGTGGGCTGACGGACAGATTGACGACAGTTCGTTTGTTTCTGGACTTCAGTGGCTCATATCAAACGGAATCATGACGATTTCGTAATGTCGTTTGATGAAATATTATTATTCATATGACTGCGTGAGATAATCAGATATGTTACCAATAGGGGATGAAAATCCCCATCCACCAGGATTCAAGCCCAAGCTTACCTATGCGTTTATTGCGATAAATGTAATTGTCTTCTTCTTCGAGGTATATGTTACCGGTGAGTTTTTTGAATTTACAAATCCCAATGCCGCAATGCTGTTCTATGAATGGGGTGCAGTACCTGCTTGTATCGTTGGAGAAAGCTATATAGCTGCAGGTCCTTACACTATACCATGTCCTGCCACTCCATACATAACTTTGCTAAGCTCAACGTTCTTGCACGGTGGTCTTATGCATCTTGGAGGGAATATGTTATTTTTATGGATATTTGGGGACAACATTGAAGCAAAGTTTGGAAGAGTAAAATATTTTGTCATTTACTTAGGGTGGGGAATCGGTGCTGGCCTTATCCATATACTTGGAGACCCGTTAAGTTCTATTCCCGCTGTTGGTGCATCAGGTGCAATATCCGGTATACTAGGAGCCTATCTAGTAATATTTCCACGAGCGAGAGTTCTTACCTTCTTGATGCTTGGATTTTTCTGGAGAATGCTTCGCATCAAGGCCATGTATTTTCTTCCATTTTGGCTTATTTTTCAAAATTTGTTACCATTTTTCATCGGCGGGTTTGGTGTGGCAGGAGGAGGAGTTGCATATCTTGCACATATTGGAGGGTTCGCGTTAGGGCTAGCAGTTGGATATATTTACAAAAAATCTCATGGTTCCCAGTTTACCTATGGGACACGTTATGGCTACAGAGGAGACTACAGATAATAACCACTAAATTATCCATTACAAAAATATCTTCATGCCACTGATAACAGTATCAATGTATCCAGGCAGATCTCAACAGCAAAAAGATGATTTTGCAAAGACAGTAACAAAGTCTGCTGTTGAGATTCTAAAGGTCGCCAAAGAACAGGATGTAATTGTGGTCTTTAATGAAAACCCAAAGGGAAACTGGTTTTTAGCTGGAGAACAGCTGTAACCTTTTTTCATTTATTTTTAGCCTATCTTTTTATTTTCATCTTATTTACAGATGTTATGACAAAAATTGCAGTAGTTCAACTAAAAGCATCTACTGATAAAAACAGGAATTTAAAAAAAATTCTTCATTATATTTCCAAGGCTGCAAAACACGGAGCTGATATATGTGCATTTCCAGAATTCATGATGTTTTATACCAAATCATCTCAGACGCCTAGGCAGCTGGCTAATGCAGCTGAAAATATCAATGGGAACTTTGTCACTGAGATTGCCAATGCAGCTAAACAAAACTCTATCATGGTTGTCGGAACGCTTTACGAAAAAAGTACAAAAAAAAATCGGGTATACGATACCTGCTTTCTAGTTAACCAAAATGGAAAAATAACTAGAACTTACAGAAAGATTCATCTGTTTGACGCGTTGGGATTCAAAGAATCAGATAAGATGGTAGCAGGTTCAAAGATTGCACTTCCTTTAAGGACTAAAATTGGTACTCTAGGAATGCTTATTTGCTATGACCTGAGGTTTCCAGAAATGTCGAGGAATTTGGCATTGGCTGGTTCAGAAATATTATTTGTGCCATCTGCGTGGATAAAAGGTCCTTTCAAAGAAGAGCACTGGTTAACATTCAACAAGACACGTGCAATTGAAAATGGCTGTTATCTAATTGCACCTGATCAGGTAGGCAATATTTACTGTGGAAGAAGTCTAGTAGTTAATCCATATGGTAAAATCTTACTTGATATGAAAAGGAAGGAAGGTATTGGTTTTGTAGATATTTCACTTCAAGATGTGTACCAAACACGTAAAAAATTACCACTTCTCAAAAACCGTAGACCAAAAATTTATTCCAAATTCAAGTCATAATCTTTCGAGTTTTGCACTGTATGTTGGTACATTGCTCTGTCCATTTTTGTTTTCTAGAATATCTGTATAGAATTATAGGCCAACAACAGATCTCACACACTTTCTTTGTACGACGAAGCCTAGCCTTTTGTGGAAGAGGAGAAGATGCAGTACAACCATTACTATAGTTTGAACAACCAATAAACCTCTTTTTGGTTGCCGGTGAGCGGATTATCATTAACTGCCCAATACTACATTGAGGACACTGCGTAAGAGCATTTTTTGGCGAATTTGTTCCCAGAATTAAATATTTTTTCATTTTTGTAGAATATGACAGATAACCATTTGAATCCAGATACTGCTTTAACTCATTTTTCAAAATCTCTATTTTCTTCTTTGTTGCTCTTATTGTTCTGCTAGGTTTCTCTTTGTTTTTTATACGTACATCTTTAGATTTTTTTTGCAAGACTATCATTTTCTAAAAACTTTTTCCTTAATCAAAATTTATGAAGTATTTTTATAAGGAACTGGTAGAAGTTTTTTGTGGAAAAAGTCTGTGTTTTAGGTGCTGGAAGTACAAAGTATGGTAAATTAGAGGATAGTATTAGTGATATTGCTATTCAGGCATCAGTTGGTGCAATTGAAAGTGCAGGAATAGAATCAAAAGAGATCGAAGCTGGCTACATCTCAAATGTTTTCGGTGTGGCAGACAAGCAGGTACATCTAGGACCTGTAGTGATGAGTAACCTTGGTATCTCAGACAAACCGTCACTTTCAATAGAATCAGCATGTGGCAGCGGATCTGTATCATTTAGAGAGGCTTTTGCAAATATTGCGGCAGGATTCTATGATGCAGTATTGGTAACAGGAGTTGAAAAAGTAACACATACTGGCACAGAATGGACTACAACATATTTTTCCTACTGTTCCGATTTCTTTTATGAAGGTCAAGCTGGGGTATCCTTCCCCGGACTATTTGCATCAATGGCTAGAGCCTACATTAATGAATTCAATGCTACTGAGGAAGATTTTGCACGAGTAGCTGTTAAGAATCATGATAATGGACTGTTAAACCCAAAAGCACATCTAAGAAAAAAGATCACGATTGACGATGTAATGAATTCTGATATCGTAGCGAGTCCACTAAAACTTTATGACTGCTGCCCATTCTCTGATGGTGCTAGCGCAGTAATACTATGCAATCAAAGGTTTGCAAAGGAACACGGTGGTAACTATATCGATGTCATAGGTTCAGGTAGAGGTGGATCCCCTGCTGCATTGCAAGCAAGGGAGCATCTTACTACTATACCCAGTACGAACATAGCTGCAGCATCTGCTTACAAGATGGCTGGTATTACTGCAAAGGATGTAGACTTTGCTGAAGTTCACGATTGTTTTACCATCGCTGAGATTATTGATACTGAGGATCTTGGTTTCTTTGAAAAGGGTAAAGGAGTAGAAGCGGTTAGAGATGATCAAACTAGCTTGAATGGTAAAATCCCAATCAATCCGTCAGGCGGTCTTAAATCAAAGGGACATCCAATTGGAGCAACCGGTGTGGGTCAAGTTGTAGAAGTTTATGACCAGTTAACTGGAAATGCGGGAGAAAGAACTGTAAAAAATGCAAAGATTGGATTAACACATAACTTTGGTGCTACTGGAGCAAGTTGCGCCGTTCATATTTTTCAAAGAGTGTAAATCTATGGAAAAGCAAAAATTCATAGCTCATGCTAAAGAGGGAAAAATCCTAGCTCGTAAATGCATA
Organism: Candidatus Nitrosopelagicus sp.; assembly: GCA_012964965.1. The sequence continues at coordinate 5,657 of DTTB01000068.1, read as the reverse complement.
AACTGTGGAAATCTACATCTGGTCACTGTTTATTTTTGTGAAAAATGCGGGAAGAAAGCATTTGATGATGTTATATTAGATGGTCAAGGAAGCGTAGAGACATACACAATTATGACAGTTCCGCCCACAGGTTTTGAAAAATATGCACCATATGCTTGGGTAGTGATGAGTATCGATAACGTTGATTTGCGGATATCAGGGTTTTTACCAAATATAGCAAAGCCAGAAGATCTTCCAATTGGTACAAAAGTCAAAATATCTGGTTTTGATAACCGTGGAATAATTTTGGAAAAACCATAAATCAATTTTAGCGTTACTGTAATTTTTTTTTTAACAAAAATTTAATATGATTTAATAATATTTATTTGATGATGCCTGTTGATGTAAAGTGTGGAAAATGCGGAGAAAAAATTTCTACAATGAAGATGCTAAAGTCAATCAAAGATACACTAAAGCATTATAATAATAAATGTCCTTCTTGCGGACAAAAACTATCAATAACTGATTTTTCTTTAGATGCAGAAAAAAAATAACTATTTTTCACATTCTGAGATTTTGAAAAAATTCAAAACTTGATCATGCGATAAGTCTTAATTACTCCGTTTATTTACTAACGATGTTGGGGAGCAGTAAAAAATTAGAGCTTGAAGAAGAGCTCGATCATGAATTAAATATGGATATGGATGACAATCTTGACTTAGATGATCAACTTGATCTTGACTTAGATGAAAAATCAGGAGGCACGATTATTCAATCTACCTCGAAACGTGTAAGAATGATCTTTTCTGTGATGGCTAGCCCAAACCGAATTGACATTTTGAGAATCTTGAATTCCAAGGGGCCTCTTACATATTCTGAACTGAAATCTCTTGCAGGTTTTAAGTCAAAAAAAGAGAGTGGTAAATTTGCATATCATTTAAGAAAATTACTAAGGCAATCTCTTGTAGCGTTAAACAAGTCAGAGCGGAGATATACCATTACGAATCTGGGCAAACTTGTCTTAAGCCTAGCACGGCAAATTGAAGAAAGATCAATTATTGAAAGCGGCAAAATGTATGTAAGAACCTCGCATGATTCTATTGAGGAATTTAATTCTCAAAAAATAATCCAGTCACTAGTTCGTGAGGGAGGCTTACCACTTGAGCTGGCGCAAAAAATAACAGAAGAGGTTGAAAACCGCATTTACAAATATCAGACAACATATTTGACAGGCTCACTTATTCGTGAACTGGTTAACTCTGTACTCTTAGAAAACGGTCTTGAAGATTACAGAAACAAACTTGCGCGAGTTGGGCTTCCTGTATTTGAAGTGAAAGAAATGATCTCAAACGCGGAAAAGCTAGATAATGGTGTAGAGGGGCTATTATATAAGACAGGTCAAACTGTGTTTGCCGAACACCTTCTCACAAACACACTTCCAAAAGATGTAGCAGACTCGCACCTCTCAGGCGATCTACATATAACATATCCTGGCTTATGGTCACTTTTACCCGATATTATTTTCATAAATGTAAAAGAACTGATAGAAGATGGTATCAATCCACGAGGAAAATCCCTTAACGTCAGTAGAATTCCATCAGTTAAGACACTGGATAACCTATCTTCTGCACTATCCATGATAATCTCTCTCATCTCGAAGGAGGCTTCTCAGGAAGTAGTGATGGACGGTTTGATCTCTTTATTATCAAAATATTCAAAAAAACTGCCTGAACTAGAGCAAAAAATTGTTGAAGCCTTTGTAAAATCTTCTACAACCCTGAAATACAACAAGGCACCAACGATGGTTTCATTTGTAATCCATCTCGGAACGGAACAAAAGATTGTCAACGCTGTACTTTCTGCATACAGAACATATACACAGCTTACACCAATTCCAATGATCGGGCTTATTATCAATTATGAGAAGGGGGTTGTCTCTCACGTGTCAGAGATATTATCTGAAATTATTACTCTTGGCGGTAAGATAATGTTTTCAAAACATCATGTATCACAAAAAGGAATTATACATTCAAAAAATACAAACGTTACCTCACTTCATCTGTGTTCATTATCTATTAATCTGCCACGTTTGGCATTTGAATCAAACAAAGACGAAACTTATTTTAGAGCAAGACTTGCCTTGTTAATGAAACCTGCTTTATCTTCTATGGCTTTACGCAAAAAAAGTATTTCTGATCTTGTAAGACTTGGTATTAATCCAGTACTTGGTGATAGCACACAATATATGCAGCGTAGCTCTGTCTCTTTGATAGTCAACCTAATCGGTTTACATAATGCAGTATACGGTATACTGGGATTTAAGAATGATAAACAAGGAAAAGAAATCTTACACAAAGTAATTGAAACTGCAGTAGATGTTGCCTCAAAAAAAGCCAAGGAACTTTCTGTAAACGTTATGATATGCATTACCGAAAGTGACGGATCTGACAGGTTTGTTTCTCTTGATGAAGAAAAGTACGGAAAAGATACTATCCTCAAAATTATTGATGGTGAAACTTACTCGCAAGGAATTACACTTGATGGTGGCACAATGACAGAACTTACTGCAAAAAGCGCTGAAATTGTTGAATGCAATAAAATTACCAAAATTCTGAATGGAGGTTTGTTGGTGCCATTAAAGATACCAGGAGGCACTAAAGTAACACAGATCAAAAAACTCATTGAGAAAGCATGCAGTTTTATTGACTCATTCAAGCCGGTTATTAAAATACCAGTTTGTGGAAATTGTGGATTCAAAGGTGAAAAATTGGTAGATAAATGTCCTACCTGCAAATCCTCATTCATTATCTAAACACATCCCAAGTTTTTATCCTGTATTTCTTAGATCGATCACGATCCAATTATATTAGGATTCGAAAATTGTCAGAAAAGTTTAGCTACAATAGATCTTAACTCTAAATCTTTTTTGCCATAGAAGTTATATTCTATATGAATTATTAGTTGAATGGGGAGACTTATGGAAGAGGCAAAATCACAAATAGAGAATTCTATCGCTCAAGTTCGCAAGAGAGATGGATCAATTTCAAACTTTAACACAGATAAAATACTGACTGCTATATACAAGGCATTTTCAGCATCTAACAAACCAGATAAGGAACTTGCGATTGAACTTTCTGATGGTGTTTTAACTAAACTAGTTGAGCATGGATTTTCAGCAACCAACCCTCCCAGTGTAGAATCTATCCAGGATTTGGTTGAATCTACTCTAATCGATCAAGGTCATAGCGATATTGCAAAAAGCTATATCCTATATCGTCACGAACGCAGAAAAATTCGCGAGGAAAAGATGAAAGTTTTAAATACTAAAATTCTCGACACGGTGGGAAAATCATTTGATATTAACAGTTTGAGGGTTTTGGCATCACGTTATCTGATGCGTGATAACAAAAATGAAATTAATGAAACCCCGTCAGAATTATTTGAAAGGGTTGCAGTTTTAGTTGCAATTTCTGACATGCTAAGAAATAGTGAACTTTTTGTCGCAGAGGGTGGTATTTCACAAAATATAGAGGAAGCAACTGAATATCTGAAAAAACTAGATGATTTTAACTACAAATTCAAGATAGGCAAATACTATCTAAACAAGTGGCATTTTAGGTGTCTCATAAACTGCTATGTTGATCTAGCAAATCAAGGAAAGATGAAGGTTCCATTTAAGGAACTGTTAACCATGATTGCATCCAAAAAACTTGATGGATATGCTGACAAGATATCAGAATATTATGAATTAATGGTATCTCAGGACTTTTTACCAAATTCTCCAACTATGATGAATGCAGGAGGACGTTTAGGTCAACTTTCTGCATGTTTTGTTTTGGCAATGCCTGATGACATGAAAGGAATAATGAAATCAACTTCTGATGCTGCACTAATATTCAAATCTGGTGGAGGTGTAGGTATTAATTATTCTGAGCTACGTGAGGAAGGCGAGATTGTAGCATCTACTTCTGGGGTAGCATCAGGACCTGTATCTTTTATGAATATTATCAACAGTGTGACTGAAGTAGTAAAACAGGGTGGAAAGAGAAGAGGTGCAAACATGGGCATTATGGAAGTTTGGCATCCGGATATTGAGAAATTTGTTACAAACAAGACTGAGCCTGGAATCTTAGAAAACTTTAATGTTAGTGTTGGTGTTTGGAAGGATTTTTGGGATGTACTTGTAAACTCACAAGATGGAAAATACACACTACGATGCCCAAGAGATAATTCAACAGCGAGAGAGATAAACGCACATCACTTAATTGATTTGATAGCACAATCAGCATGGAAGAGTGCAGAACCAGGACTGATTTTCTTTGATAATATAAACAAAAACAATGTATTTGCAAAGGCACGTGGTCAACCGCTCCGTGCAACTAATCCTTGTGGCGAGCAGAGCCTTTACCCATACGAATCTTGTAACTTAGGATCAATCAATTTGGCAAATCTTGTAAAGAGGACTGCTGACGGCCAGTACCAATTTGACTGGCAAAGGTATGAAGAAACTATCAGAAAGACTACACGATATTTGGATAATATAATAGATGTTAACCTATACCCTATACCAGAAATTGATAAAGCATCAAAAGAATCTCGCAGGATAGGATTAGGTGTTATGGGAGTAGCAGATCTATTATACAAACTTCGCATTCCATACAACTCGAAAGAAGGATATGATTTTCAATCAAAATTATCCGAGGCGCTAACATACTATTCTATGGAAGAAAGTGTTGCGCTTGCAAAGAGTAGGGGTAAGTTTCCACTGTGTTCAAAAACTGAATATCCAGAAGGTAATATTCCAGTTGCAGGGTATTATGAAAAACCAAAAGAAGAACAATCATATGACTGGGATGCCCTTATTACAAAGATCCAAAAGTATGGAATTAGAAATGTCTTAACTACAACTGTAGCTCCCACTGGTACACTATCTATGTTGGCTGATTGTTCCAACGGAATGGAACCAAACTTTGCATTAGTTTTTGAAAAGAGAGTCACAGTAGGCAGATTCTTTTACACAAATAAAATCTTCGAAGAAGTGTTAAAAGAAAATAATCTGTACAGTGAAGAACTACTTGCAAAGGTAGCAGATAATTATGGTTCTGTTAAAGGAATCTCTGAAATTCCGGATTGGATTCAAAACATATTTGTCACAGCAATGGATATACACTGGTCTGATCATCTCCTAGCACAAGCTGTATGGCAGGATTGGATTTCAAATGCAATTGCCAAGACAATCAATATGCCCAACGATGTATCTGTTGAGGATGTCAAAGCTTCGTATCTTTTAGCGCATGAATTAGGATTAAAGGGAATTACAGTCTATAGAGATGGGTCAAGACACAAACAGGTCTTACATATGACAGGCGAAAACTCAGAAAAAACATTTGATGTAACTGCAAGTGATTATGTTATAAATTATATTTCAAACAATATTAAAAACCCATACGTAAAATCTCAAATTGATAATGCATTATCAGCTACTAAACTGGAGGACGTACAAAGGCCAACACAAAGCGTTATGGAAGAAGCAGAAGAAGAAACTTTGTGTCCTGTATGTAAGAATAATCTTATTTTTGCCGAAGGATGTAACCTCTGCATTGACTGTGGATATACTGGTTGTACATCAGGATAAAGCACAACTTTTTACCTACTTTTTGAAACTTATCATTTAATGA
>DTTB01000067.1 GCA_012964965.1 Candidatus Nitrosopelagicus sp. | reverse complement strand
GAGTTCTTCATTGATGGAAATGATTTTGACTGTACACCGATAATTTTCACATTTGGATTTTTAGCTTTGACCGCAGTCAAAACACCTGATGCCAGTCCGCCACCACCTATTGGGACATAAATCTCGTCAACGTCAGGAAGCTGCTCAATTATCTCCAAGCCTATTACACCCTGTGCCGCTATGATTTGTGGATCATCAAACGCGTGTATGACTGTCGCACCAGTTGTCTTTGCAATTTCTTGTGCCTTTGCCCATGACTCCTCATAATTTTTTCCTTCCAAAACTACAGTTGCACCGTATCCTCTTGTAGCAGCAACTTTTGCTGGGGAGGCATTTTTTGGCATAACTATAGTACATTTGATCTTTTCCATGGCTGATGCGTATGCAACGCCTTGTCCATGGTTGCCAGCAGAGGCAGCAACCACACCGTTTTTTCTTTCCGTCTCAGACAATGTTTTAATTTTATAATATGCTCCACGTAGTTTGAATGAGCCTGTTTTTTGTTCAAACTCATTTTTCAAGTAAACAATAGAGCCTGTCAGCTGAGTAAACGTATCTGAAAAAGTCAGGGATGTTTTTCTGATCACATCGTCCTGTGTTTTCTGTGCATTCACAACATCATCATATCTAACGTTCATCTAATTCCCATTTTTTTGATTTAATTGGTTATTTGTAGCTATAGCATTTTGTTCCAAATTTAACAGATTTGATACGTTCAAAAATAAGCAATATTTCGCTATGTTGTGGACGAGACACTTGCTAATGCAATAGTCATGCTGAAGACTGAATTTATGAAAAGACACAATGGCGGCAGCCACATTCATGAGATTATACCTGTTTCATCAGAATCATTCTCCATTGTTGAACACGAATTGGATCTGCTTCACAAGTTTGCTAAAAGCAATTCAATTTACACCGGTTCTTATGAAATGGACATACTAGGCACTGCTTGCATAGTCTATGAGGGAGACGTGAATAATTATTGGTTAGATAGCATAAAGCATGATACGAGCTATACGCCTTTCTATCCCATATGGATACTTTCAGCATACGCAATAGCCTTAGAATCAAAAAATCTTGGTGCCAAGCAGGTAATTGATATTGGTTCAGGGGATGGCCGAATTGCATACTGTGCCAAGGTAGCTGGACTACAGTCATTCGGAATTGAAATTGATGAAAACCTTGTAGAATTAGAAAATAAAATCTCATCAAGTACTGGAGTAGATTTTCAGCCTATGGTGGCAGACGCAACACAGTTTGATTTCACATCGCTTGGACTGTCCCAACCAGCATTTTTCATAGCAGGACTTCCGGAGGTTGGTGAAATGCTATCAAACAGTGTGATTTCCAGAATTATGTCTGTGCCAGATTTGAAAGTGAATCCTCTCTTTGTGTTTACTGGTAGTCATGTGATGCGAAAAGATTCCAGGGATAAATCAAAGTGGGGCTGGGGACATGTAATAGATCATTTCAACCTTGATGTTGTCAAGACTGTTACATTGCCGACATATTGGACACTTGATCAGCCAGTTGACACCCCATTCATTTTTACCAGATCTACCGTTTAGCACAATTATGTGATCGCCGTTAGAACTTGGTCAATCAAAGCACTGATTTTTTCTTTTGTACTGGCTGACATTTTCTTAGAATCAATCAAACCACTTTTCTGGTCATTTTCAATCCTTTCAATGTCTATATTACACACACAACCTTCCTCGCCTGTCACAAGTCTTGCTTCATCAATAAGTATTGGCTCCATTTGGTATGTTTCAAGAAGCAAGTCATCCAAAGATTTTAGGAGATTTTCTTTGTGCTGGTTAATTTTTTGTAAATCACCGTCAGTTTGTAATTCGGTTTCATTCATGATTTTTTCTCTGATTTTATCGTCCTTATACAAAATTTCAAAAAGATTCTGGGCATCAAATTTCTTGTATCCTCCGGCCCTTAATTTTTCAAGTATTACCTGGTCAGTTTTTTCAGTAAGTTCACCCTCTTGTTTTTTCGTCTTATCCATAAAATCTGATAATTCTTTTTGTTTTTTCATCACTTTATAGTTTGGCTGATAAAATAATACCACATGGTATTGTATTGAAAGATGTAATGAAATTATGTGGTCACCCGGATTAATGTTCAATTTGATAAAATTTCTCCGAATACCCTCATCATTAGTGCTTGAAATTCCTTCCAGTGTCCATGTCTCTAATCTTTCAGATATATCACTGTAAATCTGATGAATTTTCTCTACGTCAAAGGTTTCCTGTTTTTTTACTGCACCATCCTGTAGCATGACATTTACAGAGTGTTTTTTCGCAATTTCCTTGATTTTTTCAAGAAAATTGTTTTGAATCTGTATATTTTTCTCATTGAGTTTAATCAAAAACTCGTCGTCTGTTTTAATCCCTAATCTCATATCTTATCATAAAATTTGTTCAATAAAATCTATTCAAACTGTAAATCTGTCAGGGCATTCCACATGTTCATAGTGATGTTCCGTAAACTCATCCTCAATGAGATACATTACAATCTTATGTAATTCCATAGCTTCAATGTCTTTTCCGCATTTGAGACATTTTCTTTTTTCCCTGTATATCATTTTTTTTTCAAAGGCATATGATCGCTATAAGTTACCGAGACCTAGATTTGCTGATCAGCGATCAGCTCAAGTTGATAAAAGCTAACTGTGTTTATGTTATATTATTCCAGTTACGCGTGATAAAGAACAAATATGCCGGTTTAAACTAAAAAGCATGGATTATTTTACGACAAAAAGATTATTTGATACATATGGTTTTACAACAGATTTTTCTAGTCTCATACCAGATTTTGTACGTTATCCCCCAAGTGGAAATGTTCCTAAGGGTTTAATGAACACACTTGCGTTAAGAGGAAAACTCTCTACTGATAATGCAGCATTGAATCCAAAGTTGGAAGATTTTACACAGATGTATCATCAGATGGCAGCAGGCCTTATTGATATGTCAATTGATAAGTTAATTCCACCGGGACACCCAATGCATTCAAAAGAAAATTCTATCTCACTGCTTAAGGAAGAAAATAAAAAAATTCTTAAGGAAAATTTAGAATTGAAAAAAAAATTGGAAAATAAACTAGAATCTAGAAAAATTTAATATAAATAATTAATTTTATGCAGGTGTGAATCCTATGTATCCGCCTGTTTGTATATTTTTTTCAGCTGAAAAACTTGGTTCAAACAAGGAAATCATATACTCATCAGGGTCTAATATGATTACATTTTTTCCTATGTCACGTTCCTGTATCTCTCTAAAAATTTTCACGTTCTTTGATTTCAATTCATCAACAGCAGAAGCAACATCACCAATTACAAAGCTGATAAGAATTCCGTTGTCTATTGATGAGCCTGAGTGTGGAGATGATTGTGATGCAGGATGAAGACTAAGTAACGCACCAGACTGACCAAGATCAACCCAATTCTCTCTTTTATTTTTAATCGGCAAACCTAAAATTTTATTATAAAATTCAATTGATTTATCCAAATCTTTTACTGCCAGAATAACATTTCCAACTTTTTTAATATTCATGATTTTCTAATAATTAACTTTAGTAAATCCTTTATTATTGTACCTGAATCATAGTTTCAGTTCTTTCAACGCCTGCAATTTTCTGAATTTCAATGGTTACGTCTTTGATTTGAGGCAAATCATTAACTTCTATGATAGCAACTGCGTCAAATTGTCCACTGACAGAAAAAGATTCGTTAACCAAACTAACTTGTTTTAATCTTGCGGCAATAAGTTTTTTTGGAGATTTTACCAGAACAACCGCTTTTACCATCCCATATCCACCTCTACCTCTACTAGTGTTTCAGTTGAAACTATACCCTTTATTTTTTTAAATTCTAATACTGCATTATTAATGTCATTTAGCGAACCATGTAAGAGGGCACAGATATCAGCTCTTCCAGTAACAGTCATTATTTCACTTGAAATTTTACGTTTTTTTAAAAGCGTCTCCGTTACTCTGTCAATAATTCCCGGCTTGACTGTGATCAAACACAATGCACGCATATTTCATATGAATCTGAGAGTGAATAAAGATTTATTTTATTTAATCAGAAGAATCCTGAGAACGTGCCTCCTCCAAGTATGCTTTTCGTTCTTCCAATTCCGTTTGCTCATCGAGCTCTAAATCATCATCTATTAAAACAACGCCAGTGTCATCATCATCATAATTCATGCCTTTTTTCTTATCACTTTTACGCGGTTTTTTTGTTTTAGTGTCGGTTGGTTTTTTTGACACTTTTTTCTTAGTTTTTTTTGCTGCGGGTTTTTTTCGTTCCAGTGATTTAGTACTTTTCTTACCCTTTAGCCTAGACAAGTAGTCTTTTTCATAATTTTGCAATTCTGATGCTTTTTTCTCTTTCAAACGAAATTCTGAGAATTTGTATAGCGCCTTGTATTAAAATATTATCATCTCATCATTTTTTATATAAAAAACTGCCAGGGGCGGGACTTGAACGCGCGACAGCTCGGTCTTCAGCCGAGTGCTCTTCCAGGCTGAGCTACCCTGGCACATCCGCCTGTCAAATTGCTATGAATTTAAGGTTGTCTTTTAAAAAGACGTAATAGGTTACTAGTCAAATGTTAGAAAGTTTTTTTCAGAAAGTTCTGCAATTAAAGAATATTCCAAGACAAGGCTGGAAAAATAAACTGGATATTGATGACGTAGAATCTGTTGCTGATCATAGTTATTCAACTGCAATGATGTCAATGGTATTATCCGATCTGGAAGGTCTTGATACAGAAAAAATCATTAAAATGGCGTTACTGCATGACTTAGCTGAATCAGTTGTTGGTGATATAACACCTGATAAGATTAAAGGCGAGAGAAAAATTAACATAGAGAATAAAGCCATGATACAAATTCTAGAAAATCTTCCTAGTAATGTTTCACAACAGTACATTGTTCTTTGGAACGATTTCCAAAAAAATTCCTCGAAGGAGGCAAATCTTTTACATGAAATAGATAAGTTAGAAATGGCTTTTCAGGCAAAATTTTATTTAGATGAAGGAATTTCAAAAGAAAAATTGCGATCATTCTTCAAGACTGCAAATAATGAGATTAGAAATAAGCAGTTACGCGATATTCTTTCGAGTATTCTAGAATAGTGATGTTTGTTTGTGAATTTATTTCTATGAAGTATTAAAGAAAGTAATTTTTTAACTTTAAAAATAGGTTGAAATTATTATAATTATGGCAAGAAAAAGGAGTAGCAAAAGAACTACACGTTCTAGACAAATTCGCCCAAAAAAGCCTACAGTAAGGCGTCAAACACTTGTTCAGCAGCTCATTCGTGGTTTAACTAGCCCAAACTATGATATTGACGAGTTTCAAACTGGTTTGCTTAAGGAAGCATTGGATACTTCCCTTGAGACCAGAAACATAGCCCAAAATATGAAAAATGACATTGCTCTTGTCACTAAATATATTTTTCAAGCCCATGGAAAATTAAACGCTAAACAAAATTCTGTTGATCAATTGAAGGTAATTGTTTCGGATAAAAGAGATATTGCAAAAAAGGCTTCTTCATATTTGGCCCATATCAAGTCCAAGGTTACTGAGGACGAAATCAAGAGAATTAATGCAGAGAAGGATCTATTAAAAATCACGAAGGCTATAGAGGATATAACAAATGCCACTGCAGAATTAAGTCCTACAGATTCAGATACAGCAACATTTGGATTGAAGGCAACAATTATTGCTAAACAGGCAAAATTTGAAAAGTCTGAAGTTCAATTTCACTCAACAGAAAAATTGGAGGATGAAGCCACCAAAAGATCTAATGAGGCGAATAGATTACTTGTAAAATTTGAAACTAAATTTAATCAGGAATCATCCGCCACTAAGAGAATCAAAGCAAATCTGAAAAACAATATGAAACGTATTGCCACCACTTATGCAGATGTTAAAACTCTGTCACTAAGTCTCATGGATGAGGCTTTTTCTTCTGATGATTACACTGTCACTACAGAAAATATTCCAGAAACCGCTATTACTGATACCGCCAGACGTGGAAGACGGTTTTTCTTCTTTTGATGAAAAGCTTTAGTCGGAACTGACCCTATATTACATAATAATACGCATTCTGAAAACATTTATCAGAACCCACACCATTTAATTTAAATGGGTTTTTTCAAATCTCTTGGAAATGAAAACAAAAGCAAAAATACTAAAAAGAAAAATGATGGAATTAAAGAAGGAATGCTCAATATATTAAATCCAAAAAAATCTGCTGATGATTATTATAATGAACCAAAGAAGAAAAAGAACAGTCATCATCCCAGAAAAAAAGGTAATCGTAAGAAATATCACTGAATAATATATCACTCAAATGTTTTTGTGTTATTAACACGCTGAAAAACACTAAATCAGTAAAGTTTTACTGAAACATTGGGTTCATTCTCACGTTTTCCTGTCTCTATGATGATACGTCAAAGCTTGTGCACAAAATGTTTTTTCTTCTTCTGAATGTTCTTGAATCTCTTTCCCACACCAACGACATAAAACCATTAATTATTCATAGCATTACTAAAATAAAATGTATTAATAACAATCTTTCAACCAAATAGCATGCAGTACTTTTTGGCTCTAAAAGAAGGTCAAAAACGTGTAAACAAAGCAAGAGAATATCTGAACAAACTTGCAAATGGTAAAGCTATGCCCGCATTGGCGTTAAAGGACAACAAAACAAACGTTTGGGAACCTGTTGGCGAAGAAAATTTGTATGCAATTGTTAATGGTGCATCTGGATTTGTTGTAACTGATGATGGCGGTTACCTTCTTGTGCTGTGTGATAAAAATGGAATTGCTAAGGCAATAGCCCAAGGATTGTCTGATGAGGAGAAAACCAACATCACAAACTCGTTAAAATCAGATAATATTGAGGAGTATCACGGTGATGTTAGCCTTCCAGTATAGTATATAATCAAATTATTTTGTCGTAACGTTTTACTTACCAATAATTTATAAGAACACATGGTAAAATTTTCATCCGAAATAGAACTGCGTGGACATATTATAGACTCACTGATCCTAACAAAGGTCTTTGACGGTATAATGGACCATGGTGGTTCATTCGAGGTTTTAGAAATCAAGGTTGGCAAGAAGAAGAAGGATGAAAGCTATGCAAAACTCCTTGTAATAGGAAAGAATGCAAAAAATCTGGAAACAATCTTAAACTATGTTTATCGTCAGGGTGCTACATCCAAAAGTCAAAAGAATGTAAAACTTGTGGCTGCGTCAAAAAACATGGTGATGCCTGATAATTTTTATAGCACTACAAATAATCAAACGCAGATTTTTCTCAACAACAAATGGATTGATGTTGACAATACGATGATGGACAAATGCATTGTTGTTAAGGCAAAAAAAGCTATGTGTGTTCCTATACGTCAGATAAAAAAAGGTGATAAAATTGTAGTAGGAGAAAATGGTGTCAAAATAATTCCTCCGGAAAGACCTCGTGAAGGAATGAATGTATTTGAATTTATGGGAAGTGGAAGCTCTAGTGAGAGACCAATACAGCATATAGCTAGAAAAGTCGCAGAGGATATGCGACGTACTAAAAGGAACGGCGGGAAAATCGTCTTAGTTGCTGGTCCTGCAATTGTTCATACGGGTGCAACTGAATCAGTTTCAGCACTTATTCGTGGTGGATATATTAATGCAGTTTTGGCTGGTAATGCGCTTGCAGTTCATGATATTGAGTATGCTATATTGGGAACATCTCTTGGAATGAATATTCGTGATGGAACGCTTGCAGTAAGGGGTCACAGAAACCATATGGAAGCGATCAATGCAGTCTTTAATGCTGGGTCAATTGAAAAAATGGTAAAGTCAAAAAAACTGACAAGAGGAATAATGTATGAATGTGTAAAAAAGAAAGTGCCATTTGTATTGGCTGGGTCAATACGTGATGATGGTCCATTACCTGATGTGATTACTGATATTTCGTTGGCTCAGAAAAAGTACAAAGATGTACTTAAGGACGCATCGTTGGTCATAATGGTAGCTTCTATGTTACATTCAATTGCAACGGGAAATATGCTGCCTGCTAATGTTAAGGTAATTGTTGTAGACATAAACCAGCCAACTGTTACAAAGTTAATGGATCGTGGTACGTGGCAAGCATTAGGAGTTGTGTCTGATGCTGGTGCATTTTTGCCAATGGTTGCTAAAGAATTATAGTTTGAATTAAAAACTAGCGTGGCATAAACAGGCTTTCGGGATTATAGAAAAAGGATACAAGAAAAATACCGCCTAAAATTCCCACAACCACGCCTGTTGCCAAATAGAAGAAAACCATATTCATGTCTGAAATAGTAATTTGTGTCTAATAACTTGTTGAGCAAAAGATTCTTAGTGAAAATCATCAATTAATGAACTAATAAAATCTTATATTTTAGACATTTTTAGCGAAGCTAAGTATGACTGTAAAAACGGCTGAAGTTGATAGCAATAAGATACGCTATTTGGAGGAAGGGACTTCAGAAGATACACTTCTTTTGCTTCATGGGTTGGGGGCTTCTGCGGAAAGATGGGAAGGTGTAATATCTCTTTTTGCTAAAAAATTCAGAGTTATTGCTCCAGACCTTATTGGCTTTGGATATAGTGATAAGCCAATGGTTGATTATACGACAGATTACTTTGCAGAATTTGTATCCAAATTTGTAGGCAAAGTTGGAATTAAAGAGCTGAATATTATTGGCTCCTCGCTTGGGGGCCAGATTGCTGCTGAATCCATGATAAATCAAAATCTAAATGTGAAAAAACTCGTTCTTGTTTCGCCATCTGGTGTCATGAAACATTCAACTTCTGCATTAGATGCATACATTTCAGCTGCATTATACCCAAATACTGATTCTGCCTTGAACGCATTCCAAGCTATGTCTGGCAGTAAGAAGATAGATGAAAAGATTGTTTCTGGATTCATAGAAAGGATGCAATTACCAAATGCAAAGATGGCCTTTATGTCAACCCTTCTAGGATTGAGTAATTCCCAGGCAATCACAGAAAAATTACAGTTAATCACAATTCCGACACTAATTGTTTGGGGTGAAAATGACCATGTAATCCCTATTGAATATGCGCAGTCTTTTGTTTCAGGAATCAATGATTGCAGGTTTTACAAGATGGCAGGATGCGGACATGTACCATATGTAGAAAAACCAAAGGCATTCTTTCAAATCGTGTCAGATTTTCTTCATTAGCGATCATTTTATAGGGCAACTGCCTACTAATACCAATGGAAGGAAAGAAAAACCCATACGATCCAGCTGAATTATTCAGGCAGTGGCTAGAAAATGCATCTAAGATGCAGTCTGATTTCACGAAGAATGTGAATCCATTTCAGACAAATTTTCAAAATCCCTTCAATCTGCAAAATATGATGCCAAACTTTCTCTCATGGGGTGCTTTCAAGACTACTGTTGGTAGCAATGGAAGGATCTCAATTCCTGAGGCAGAAAGGCAGGCTCTTAGTATGAATGAAGGCGATTTAGTAC
>DTTB01000066.1 GCA_012964965.1 Candidatus Nitrosopelagicus sp. | reverse complement strand
TTGTTTAATGGAAGAACGCCGGATGAGATCATAGAAAAATATGCGAGAAGTAGATCCGTTACTGCTCCTGCTTACATAAAATAAGAAATTATAGTTTTTTTATTGCCGCATCAGCAATAGTATTTCTTTTTGGAGACATAACTATGAAATATGTTTTATCAGCCCTTTCTATCAATTCAACTTTTTTGTAACTTTTAGTATTAATATCAAATTCTAAAATTCCATTTTCCAAAGAGCCTTTTGCGTAAACCATAAGATAAGTTTGGTTATCTGACTGACTCAATGGTAGAATCGAACAGATATAGCCTTTGTAGGAATTTATTGGTAAGATGTTTTTCATTGGTGAGGCAATAGAAGCCATATATAGAAAAACGTCTTCAACGGAATCAAATTCCTCAAATTCAACATTCATGTAATTTTATAAATTTTTTAAAGTATAATAACGTAGAGATTATTTCCTGTTTTTTATTTTCATTATTATTATTGCAGGTGCTACAAAATACATTCCTATGTTAAGAAGTATGATTCCTATTCCATATCCTAACATTTCTGCCTCTGAATCAATGTCAACATAGTTTAGGATTGCCAGTGATGTAAGCATTGGAGTTAATGCAAGTTTTACTGTCTCCTTAAATGCTGGATTTTCTCGTTCATAATCCGCTATTACAGGTGAGAAAGAGTAATAGAATTGATTGAATCCTGTCATGAAGCTAGTTCCTGATTCTGTTTGTAACACAGTATTATCACGAATTTCTCTGAGGAACTGAATTTGTGGTGCCATCTCAGAGCCATAAGCAGCAGTTGCTATTAGGCAACCACCGCCTCTCTCATTTTCCTCAACAACACAAAGTCCATCCTTTAGCACTGTGCCTTTCCCACAAACTGGTTCAGATGCTTCCATAACTGGCTCTGGTTCTGGTTCCACAACAGTTTCTACTACCGGTTCGGGTGCTTCTTGCGGAGCAGATGATGGTACAGATCCTTCACCGCCAACGAACTCAAATATTGTTTGATTGCTTTGTGGGCCATAGTTAACCTTAACAATATACTCACCAACTAGCTTAATCATACCCGAAGCAATTGTAGCAGATGAATAATTTCCATCAGAGTTTGGAGTAGGTTGAGCAACATAAACAACATTACCTTGCGCGTTTACAATCATAATTGTAAGACCAAACTCTCCATCATAATCTTTAACAAAACCTGAAAGCAAAATCGCATCACCGGTTGCATATGAGGCTTTATCCGTGCTAATCGAAACTGGAGGTATGCTGTGTGAACTGGCATATACTGAACTAGACATTCCATATGATATGATTGAAAGGGATATAATTATCAGCAAAAATTTTCCTGAAAGTTTCATGTTATAAGGCTACGAGATTTTCACAGTATTTATATGCTGATTGGGAAAAAAAATAGTTTTTTTTGTGAATTTAGATTTAAAATTTATCATATTTCTTACTATTAGTTAAGAAAACTATCAAGTTTTGCTAACCCATCATCAACGTTTTTAAAATTATCATTATTTTCTAACACTTTAGAAAGCGCATCGGAATTAACTGAATAATGAACTTGGCTATCCTTTTCGATTTTGCTTACAAATCCATGTTCGGTTAAATATGAAAGACTTTGCTCAATTTTTTCTTTAGATATTTCAAGATTTTTGACAAGATCTGAGAATTTTTTCGGACCGCTTTCCAGATGTACTAGGATCTCAGAATTATTAGGTTCAAATATTGATTCGAGAATTTTATTGTCCTCTGAATTATCATCAATCATATCATTCATTTTTAATAAAGAAAATAATAAACTTACCAATAATAATCAAAATAACTCTAATACCAGCATGGTTTTTATCGGGGATATTTGAAATCATGCATACATGAGTGTAGAGTATCAACATATGATAAGGATCTTGGGGAATGATATTCCTGGAGACAAAAAAATGCTAGTTGGACTCAGTCAAATAAAGGGTGTTGGTTACATGTTTGCAAATACAATCTTAAGCGTTTTAAAAATCAATTCTAATCAAAGGGTTGGGCACCTATCAACAGAACACATTAAATCAATTGAAAATATTATAAAAAATCCATCATTATCTAATTTTCCATCTTGGTTTTTAAACAGAAGAAAAGATGTTGAAACGGGTGAGGATAAACACCTGTTAACATCTGATATTGCTTTTACAGTAAGAAATGATATTGAAAGAGAGAAAACAACTGGTAGTTGGCGAGGATATCGTCATATGTATGGATTAAAAGTTAGAGGTCAGCGTACTAGATGCACTGGTAGAAAAGGTGGAGCAGTTGGTGTTGCTAAAGGAGGTAAAATAATGCCTACACAAGCTGGTGGAGCTGGTGCGCCTGCAGCTGGTACAGAAGGAGAACAACCA
>DTTB01000065.1 GCA_012964965.1 Candidatus Nitrosopelagicus sp. | reverse complement strand
AGACCGAGGTAACACCAAAAGAAACTAAAAAGAAGGTTATGAAAACTAAATCAGTTACTAAGAAGAAATCAGCTAAGAAACCTACTAAGAAGAAATCAGCTAAAAAGAAACCTACCAAGAAGAAATCAGCTAAGAAGAAGAGAGCCTGATAGTATCATTCATACTAATAATTTCTCCGCGCGGCTTTTATTATAAAATAATGTTGATTCTCTATCATGTTATTATGATGGGACTCGTCATCCCACCATTTTTTTTATTTCAACTGAACTACAAATGATTTTAAAAATTATTCAGACTGATTTTTTGTCCAAGTTTTACTATGACACTTACACTTACAATTATACTCACAAAAATTTGTGGCACAATACGAACATCTAAGCTTCATCATGGGTAAATCATACAAAATTTCTATTTAAACCGCAAATCACATACAGTCTCATAGATTCAAAAATTACTTTCATTTCTGCTTAAATTAAATAGTTATACAATAAGATATCATTATGACAGGACAAAAGATAGATGGGATTGAAGTATCAAATGCGGTCAAAGAGATTTTAAAAAGTGCAGTTGAAAAACTAAATTCAGAAGATGTGATACCGTGTCTAGCTACAGTGTTGGTGGGGGATGATCCAGCATCTGCAACATATGTAAAAAATAAACATAATGCATGTGAAAAAGTTGGGATTAAAACAAAGGATCATAAGTTATCTGCCGATACGACACAAAAAGAACTTGACAAAATTATTGATAATCTAAATAATGATAAGGAAGTCCATGGAATTCTAGTTCAATTACCGCTACCAAAACAACTTAACGAATTTGCAACTATCTCAAGAATATCTCCAATAAAAGATGTTGATGGGTTAACACCACAAAATGTTGGATTGTTATCAATGGGAAAATCCATCTTAAAGCCATGCACGCCATCTGGAATAATGGAGATGTTTTATTATTACAAGATTAATCTTCAAGGAAAAAATGTAGTTATGATTAATAGAAGTAATTTGATAGGAAAACCACTATATCATTTACTATTACAAAATAATGCTACTGTGATTACATGTCATTCAAAAACTGAAAATCTCCATGAATATTGCAAAAATGCAGACGTAATTATAACTGCTGTTGGTGATAGAACAAAATTCAAGTTAACTTCTGATATGATAAAACAAGATGCCATAGTGATTGATGTTGCAATTTCAAGGTATGAGGGCAAACTGGTTGGCGATGCGGATTATGATGATATAATTCAAAAAGCGTCATGGGTTACACCTGTTCCTGGTGGTGTTGGACCTATGACAGTTGCCATGTTACTAAAAAATACTGTGACAGCGGCATCATTGAGTAAAGAAATTGTCGGTTAATACTCAAAAGGCTGCACTAAGAAAACATCTCCTCGAAAAACGAGATGCAACTTCAGCTGAACTAAGAGAAATTTCAAGTGAAAAAATCCATCAAAATCTAAAAAAGATCTCTGCATACACTAATTCACAAAATATTGCTTGTTATTTTCCAATTGGCAGTGAAATCAATACTTGTGATATAATGCTAGACATATTGGAACAGAATAAGAATCTATTACTTCCTAGGATTGTAAATGATAATCTTCAGTTTTGCATTGTTTCAAATCTTGAAAAATTAGAAAAAGGAAATTTTGAAATTATGGAACCGAAAGATAGTTGTAAAAAGGCGGAAAAAATTGATTGTGTACTAATACCTACAGTAGGAGTTTCAAAATCAGGTGTCAGATTGGGGTATGGAAAAGGCTACTATGATAGATTTCTCTCATTGATTGACGCAGTAAAAATATCGTTGACTTATTCGAAACAAATTGTAAAATCCATACCAAATGATTCACATGATGTCAAAATAGATTGGATAGTAACAGAAGATGGGAATGTACAAATCTCATAGGTGAGATAAGCCTTTTTTTCCGATATCTGTCCTCAAGTATTTATTTTCCCAGGAGATTTTCTCAGTAACGTCATATGCATGTTTGATGGCTGCTTCTAAGGTATCACCTAATGCAGTAACACCTAAAACACGACCACCGTTTGTTATGATTTTTTTATCCAGCTCTTTTGTTCCAGCATGAAATATGTATGCATCATCAAAAGCATTTCCTAGACCAAAAATTTCCTCGCCTTTTGGATATGATTCGGGATAACCCTTTGATGCTAGAACAATGCAAACTGCAGATTTATTTTTCCATGAAATTAGTGGCATGTTTTCCAACGTACCTTCCACACTTCCCACCAAGTATTCAAAAAGATCTGAATCCATTCGCATTAAGATTGGTTGGCATTCAGGATCACCCATTCTAACATTGTATTCAAGAACATACGGTTCACCATCCTTTAGCATTATGCCTGCGTAAAGAAATCCCTTGAATGTAATTCCCTCATT
>DTTB01000064.1 GCA_012964965.1 Candidatus Nitrosopelagicus sp. | reverse complement strand
CATAAATTCAACAAGTTTTGGTGATAAATCTGACGATTCAATGATTTTTTCTAATTCATTATTTCTATTTTGATTTAATTTTAAATTATTTTTCCAGTCACCAAGCTGTTCATTATTTTTAATTGGGCTATTTTTTATCGTGTTTTCTGCGTATTCAATTTCTTTTATTTTGCTAACAATCTCATCAATTTGATTTTGTGTGTTTGATGATTCATTCCTCAGATTAGTTTTTTCACTCTCTATTTTTTTTAGTTCTTGATTGATATGCTCCATTTGATATTCTGGATCTACTGTGACATCTTTTGTATGGCATATAGGGCATTCACCATCAGAAAATTGAATTTTTCCCGCAATTTCTCTATGATCTTCATATGTGTGTAGTTTTTGATCAAGTTCAGCAATTTTTTGTTCAACATCTTTTTTCTTGTGGTTTTTAGAATTTAACACATCTTCTGTCTTTGATTTTTCCTTGATAACACTAAAAGATTCTTCACATCTTTGAATAATTTCAGAATGTTCTTGATTATTAGTTGCTAGTGATGAAATCTCACGTTTGACAGTTTTCCAAACATCGCTTTCTTTATCACTTAGATGCATAATTTTTTCATAGTTTACTGACAGCTCTTCCTTTTTTTCTTGTAATTTTTTTATTTTTTCTTTAAATGATTCCGCAATTTTCTCAAGTTTTTCTTTTTGTGGTTTTGACTCTGAGATAATTTGTTCAGCGTCGTTGATTTCTTGTTGAATTTTATCAACATCCTGATCTGTGTTATCATATTTTTCTCTAAGGTAATCACGAAATGCAGTTATACCTTCACTAAGTTCATTCCCTGCAGCAGAATATTTTCCTGTACCTATAACTTTGTCAATTAAATCTCGTAGTTTCCTTCCATTGCTACTTTGAATGATTCCTGATAATTCTCCTTGCGGAACAATTGATGCAATTCCTAATGTTTCGTAGTCCAAACCAATTATTTTTTTAATTTCTTCAGAAACTTTTCCAGTACCTATTGCAATTGGTGACGAATTGCTGTCAAGCAATTGATGAGGGCTATTATTTTTCAGAATTTTTTTGACAGCCTGATATTTTTTGCCATTCACTTCAAAGTATATCTGAGTAGCAGCTTGATTTTCACCATCACGAATAATTTCTTCATTCTTACCTCTTGTGGTTTCTCCAAAAAGTGCAAATGTCATTGCATCTATAATACTAGATTTACCTGCACCGTTACCACCAATGAAAACTGTTACCCCATTATCAAAAGTTAATTCAGTATCCCTGTGAGAGAGAAAGTTATCTAGTTTTACAGATGTTATCATTTTTTGTGCTCCTCTTTGAACTTTTCAAAGTTTTTTATGATAATTTCTTTTACTTCGCGCTTATTTTTTTCATTGAGCGATGGATAGAGAGTATCCAATGCTAGGTTAGCTAACTCTTGACCAACATTTGTTGTTGCTAGCCTCTTAAACTCTTCATCTATGTTTCCAGTATCATCAAGTGATAGGGGATATTGTTTGTTATCATATTCTAGACTTGTTGATCTGTCTAGAATATGTTCATCAAGTCTAGCAAGCTCCTGTTGTATGCTCTTCCAGTCATGAACATCGGTTATTTTCAAACTTACAAGTGGCTTACGTGATTCATCAATTTTTGAGATAACCTCATCAATCTTGGCATGAAGTTCATCAACGCTGGTTTCTATTTCAAATCTTGGTCTTATATCAAGGTCAATCCACTTTGGAATTGCCTCAGCAGAAGAAAGATCAACCTCAAAAAATCCTTTTTTTGTTTCCTTGATTGGTTCTGTTGAAGAAATTTCTGTAGAACCTGGATAAGCTAGTGGTCCACCTAGGAACTCGTATTTTTTTGGACCAAATTTTTCATGGATATCACCTATTGCGTAGTACGTAAAATTTTTCGGAAGATCATTAGCATTTAACTGACCTGCATATTCATGTGCTTCATTTAGCCCTTGGTGTAATACAATTATTTTGTGGCCATCATGTTCTTTTGCAACCAAATCAATTTTCCTGAATTCTTCTTGCAGTCTTTCGATATCATACCCGTCATTGTGATGATCAAATCCAACAAGTAATACATTTTTGAAATAAACCGGCTTCCCATCACCTAGATGATGTGAAACTTTTGTTAGGCTTGAATATAACCAATGAATTGGATTTTGTCCACTTTGTTTTGGTTGATCATGATCACCTAAAACAAAGTATGATTCAATACCATTTTCCTTTAGATGATTAAGCTGTTGCATCATAAGTAAAATTGCATCATTTGGCGGCTGTGCTTTATCAAAAATGTCACCAGAAAAAATTACAAAATCTACCTTATCTTTAATTGAAATTTCTATTGCCTGCTTGAATGCATCGTAGGTATCATCTTCTCTTTCTTTCTTTGAGCGGTATTGCCCCAGATGTGTATCAGAAATA
>DTTB01000063.1 GCA_012964965.1 Candidatus Nitrosopelagicus sp. | reverse complement strand
TCAAAATCAAATTCTAATCTACTCAACAGAAATGATGTTTGACTTCAAGTATTTATTTTTGATTTTTGATTACAGATCTGGTCTTTCAACTAATGCCAAAATTATATGCATTACTTCACCATCCCTAAGGATACCCAAAATCATTTCATCCCCGACGGATTTTTCCTCTTGTAAGTGAATCAGAATGTCGCTAATTTTTCTTACCTCCTTGCCATCAACTGAAACTATAATGTCACCATCCGCGGGATATTCCTTATCACCGATTATTTTTATTTCTGAGACTCCCTTCAATCCAGCTATTTCCGCTGGACTGCCTGGTACAACTGTAACTATCAAAAATCCTTTTGATTGGTCTAGATCACGGACTTTGGCTAGTTCAGGATCAATGTCTTTTCCAGAAATACCAATCCATGGGTGGGAGTATTTTCCTTCTTCGATTAAAACAGGAACTACTTTTAAGATTGTATTAGAAGGAACTGCAAACCCAATTCCAGCAGATTGTCCAGTTCCAGATTGGATTGCAGTGTTGATTCCCATAACTTTTCCTGCCATGTTCAATAATGGTCCGCCAGAGTTTCCTGGGTTTATTGCGGCATCAGTTTGAATCACATTGGGAATTGAAAACCCTGTGTCTTGAGAAGGCAGTAATCGTCCTATCTGGCTTACTATTCCTGAAGTCATTGAGCCAGAAAGACCAAATGGATTGCCAATTGCTGCCACTTGCTCACCAACCTTGAGAGTGGAGGAGTCACCCATTTGCAAAGGATGTAAGTAACGTGGTTTCTCTTCAACTTTGATAACCGCTATGTCAGTAAATTTGTCTAAACCTATTATCTGTGCATTGTATTGACTTCCATCTAGGAATGTTATCGTCACACTACTAGCACTCTCAACTACGTGCGCATTAGTTATGATGTGACCTAAATCATCAAAAACAAAACCTGATCCAAGGCTACCTGTTTCTCGAGACGAATTAATTTTATCGACGTCAATTCTTACCACACCACTTTCAGATTTTTCAAATAATTCCACAAGAGTGAGACTCTTTTTTGTTGAAAGTATTGTTTCATCACCAAACTTTGTAACGTCATGTCCATTTGAAATAATCAAATCAGGAGTCAAAATTTGTTGGGCAGGCATTATGACAAATGCAAAAATCAATATCACTGCAGCAGCTCCAATCACTCCTCCTACGATGAATCCTGATTTTGTCAAGTGTATACCTCCTCAAGTTTTTGACTATAAATTATACTATACATTAATCGATTTTTGAATTTGATCCTTCATATAATATGTCCTACCCCTCCATGATACTGCATCTTTACTAGTTGCTTGAAGCAAACCCGCAAAAAAACCACAAACTACAATAAAACATCCTACGGGTACAAATAACGAATACTTCATTCCTGAACCTACACCCTTTGCAGCATCTAATATTCCTCCTGTGTATACTAGTACAGATGCAGTCACAGCTATCACAAAAAGAACTGATGACGAAATACCTATGTTAAGAAAAATTGCTGAATATACAAGTAATGGAAATGGCATGAAGAGTAAAAATAAAACCGCAAAAGAACTTCCCACTGCAGTTTTTGCATTTTGTAGATAAAGTGGTATCATGAGTCTTTTCAGCGCATTCCACAGGGTAAAAGAATCTCTTGCCCAAACTGCATCGATAAGGTGCTTGCCGTCAACCATTCGCATTTTAAACCCAGATTCTTTTACCTTTTTTCCTAACGCACCGTCTTCAATAAGTTCCCTCTTTACGCCTTCATGCGTCCCTACTGAATCATAGGTTGATTTTTTGATAATGAAAAAACTTCCAAAAAAATATCCTGTATTTTTTGATGCGTCATTAACCCGTAAGGCAGAAAACCGTGTATGCAAGAATATAGAAATAATCGGAAGTGTAATTTTAGTTATAGAATCTAAACATAGCATTTTTGGAATAACTGTCAAGGCATCTAGTTCTAATGATAATAAATGAGATACGGCCAGTGATACTACAGAAGTTGCGTGCTTAGTGTCAGAGTCCGTAAACAAAAATAAATCACCAGTGGCTTTTTTGTATCCCTCCATACATGCCCAATTTTTTCCTATCCATCCTTCTGGCTTTGGTCTCGCATCTACGTGGATCAATTTGGGAAATTTTTCAGCATACTTTTTGATTATGGTTCCAGTTGAATCATCTGATGAGTCATTAATTACTATAATTTCGTAATTAGTGTAATCTTGATTTAAGAGAGAATCAAGACAATTAGCAATAAATTTTTCCTCATTTCTGGCTGGTAAAATTATAGATACTTTGGGACTTTCATGCTCTTTTTTTTTGAATTTATCCAAAAACGGTGTTTGTTGGAATGTCCTAAACATCGATTTGATTAAAAAAATCCATGTTGCTGATACACCAATTAAAATTGCCACAAATATGTAATTGAAAATATCTAGTGCCAGGTTCATAAATTACTGACTCTCAGCTTCTAGTTTTATAGATTCAAGCGCTTGTTCTGTTCCACTTTTCACGTGTTTCGTTATCATACCTGTAAACATGCCAGCTAGACCAGACATTTTAATGTCCCAATTGGCTTCAAGTGTCAAATTACTTTCCTTGGGTTTGAGGCTTAATGTTTTTGAGCCCTTAATGATCCCTTGAGTAAATTCAGCGTAAATTTTTTCTTTAGGATACAATGTAATTTTTTGCATGCATTTGGAATCTCTGAACGCAATAATGATTTCTCTAGTTATCTCATTCCCATCTTTTGATATAGTCCTGGTTTCTTTAGTGCCTTTCCAAAATTTTGGCTCGTTATCAAGATCTGAAATTATGTTCCAAACCGTATCTACAGAAGCGGTGATGTCAACAGACGTGTTTATTTCTGCCATATCATCTGTAATGTTTTTCAAAATATTAGTCTTTGATTTCGAAATTGATTTTAAACCGGTAAACAAGGGAAAGTTATGTCTGTTAGTTATGATGATTTTAAGAAACTGGACATACGAGTTGGGAGCATACTCGAAGTGGAAAAAATTCCAGGCAAAACAAGAATTGTCAAAGGTGTGGTTGATCTTGGCAATGAAACACGGAATGTAATTATAGGAGGTGCTGAGTTTTATGAGCCACAAGACTTGGTTGGTAAAACTGTAATTGTTATTGCTAACTTGGAAACAAAGAAAATTGCTGGGATAGAATCAAACGCTATGCTCTTAGCTGCTGATGTAAACGACAAACCATTTTGGCTAACCGTAGACAGTAATGTACCAGCTGGAACAAAAATCAAGTAGCAAATGTTTTAATTTGATCGAAGATTCGATTTGTTTGTGGATTTTAGCGATTTAGATATACTTGATGAATTTTTCGGAATGGGTGATGATTCAAACCCACTTATGATGCTAATTTGGATTCTTCCGATAATTCTTTTTGTGTTTTATGGCCAGCGAATACAATTAATTATCACATCAACAGATATTAAAAAAAAACTTGCTCAACTAGAACAATTTAGAAATGATTCAAGAAGTGAACTGATTGAATATATTAAAAAAGATTTGGGAGTCAAAGACGACGTAACTCAGAAACTTGATAGAATATTTGATTACTTTACCATCATGCCGATAGACATTGACCCAAATGGTATAATTCCTAAGATTCACCGTCTAATCCGTTCAAGGGAAGATACTACCAGGAAGCAAATTCAGTTATTATTCTCTGAAATTGATACAATGGAGATTACTAAGATTCAAAACTTGTTGGAAATTGTTACATACCTGCAACTTTTGCACAAAATTGTAAGGCACTTATTTTTAACTGCAAAAAAACAAAACAACTATCCTTTGATACTACCACTGCAGATGATGTTGCCATTCATTATGGAGCAGGCTGAAGCACTCAAAGATGCAATCCCCGCATTTAAGCTTGGGCAACCAATAGGTGATGGGATTGGTCCACTTGTAGTAGGTGAAATGATGCTTGATACAAAAAAACAGAGAGTTGAATTTGAAACCGTTTATAGTGAGTCAAAATTTGAGGGCAGAAAATTAATCCTGCTCAAGGCTGAAGGACCATTTGCTACCGTTGGTAGGCCAGCTGAGGCTGTTGAATTTCTTGTTGAAAAATCCAAGCCTGACATTATTGTGATGATTGACGCCGCGTTAAAACTAGAAGGTGAAGATTCAGGAACTGTATCACAAGGATTTGGGGCTGCAATCGGTGGAATTGGCACTGACAGATTTAAGATCGAGGAACTTGCTACAAAATTTGACATTCCTATTTTTTCAATTGTGGTAAAACAATCAGTAAAAGAAGCAATAACTCTCATGACAAAAGAAATTGCCGACAAAGCTGAAAATGTCAAAACACAAGTTCATGAAATGATCACTGATAATACTAGCCATGGTCAAACTGCACTTGTTATAGGTGTGGGAAACACTTTGGGGGTATCCCAGTAATGTTTAACAAAAACGAAAATATGGAATCATACACTTTAGAACAATGCGGTTCCTGTAGGAAACAATTCAAGCGTAAATTTTCCAAGGGGGATTTTGTTTTCAAGATTATGTCAAAATGTTCATCATGTCAGGGACAAGTAGTAATCACAAAGATTTTTGCTGATACACTTATCCCATAGTAGTTACTGTGACGCCAGTTTTGGTTGGAATAAACGTATGTTCTGCTTGAGCAACTGTTTTGCCATGAGCCTCAACAAGAATAGCATATGCGTGAACTACTTTCTTTTTAACCAAAATTTCTAGTAGTTCTCTTGCTTCCTTTTCTTCCCATTCTTTAACAAGCCACCTTAGTGCAAATGGTAACATGTTAAAGTTGTTCCAGATATATTCTACCAATCTATCTGCCTTTTCATCTTTGGTTTTTTTTCTTGAAGATAAGGCATAGATATTTTTAATTTTACCATTACGGACAAATCCCAAGCCATTCTTAGTCGTAACAAACGGCTCACACGCAAATGCCTCATTTTCTGAAAACAAAAATGAGCCTATTGTCCACATGTTCGGAACAGTTTTTCCTGCATGTATTGTGTATTGATCAAGTGAGTGGCCACTTAGATTAGCAATCGGTTTCAATCCCATATCCATTATTGTTTTTTGAATTTTTCTACCAACATCTTTTGATTTTACACCAACCTTGATCATGGACATTGCATTTTGTAGTGCATTTTCTGCTGCCTGAACAAGCAAATCGTATTGTGGATCATAATTTACCGTTACTGCGGTATCTGCAATATAGCCATTGATTTGTGCCCCGAGATCAATTTTGATCAAATCTGTGTCTGAAACTGTTTTGGGATCATTTGGTTCAGCTGTATAATGAGCTGCAATTTCATTTAGACTGGTATTTACAGGAAATGCACATTTAGCACCTCTCTTAATAATTTCTGATTCAACATACTCACAAATATCTTCTAAAGTAAAACCAATCCAATTTTTTCTACGAACATTTTCCCTTACTTCCCCAGCTATACTTCCAGCCTTTAGGTAATCTTCAATCTGCAACATGTTATCTCATTTTTTAAGTTATTAAAATCATACATTAATTAATTAAATTTAAATTCAAAATAGGAATGAACAAGCAAATTAGTTTTATTTTAAAGCGTTCTTTTTTATTTGGATGCCTCATCATCTCTTTTTCACTATTTGGATTTATTCTGGAGGTTGAGAAAACTCCGACTTCATTTCAGTTTGTAAACCCTATCGAAGTATTACGTTTTCTTAGCATAGAACATTTTGCTGGCCATATAGTGTGGGGACTAATGGTAGGATTTGTCACCCTAAGCTTTAGGTATATCATCCTCACCGGTTTTTTTGCTATTTTGGTTGACGCGGACAACTTGTTGAAAATACTGGGTCTTGAAGAATCATTCAGGATGGCACATTCCATTCCATTTGGAATTTTAGCTGCAGTTGTGATGATGTTAGTTTTCGGAAGAAAAGATTGGAGATTGGCAGCTATATCTTTCGGAGCGATTTTAACTCATATTTCATTTGATATCATTTCTGGACGTTCTGGGAGTTTTCGAATTTTCTCACCGTTTTACATCGAAAATATATATTTTCAGGAGTTTTACTGGATCATTTTTCTTTTGGCGGGATTTATTTTGGTTGGCATTGTTACTTTTTTTACACGACATAAACAGCAGGTAGCTTAAATTGGGCGTGAAATTTTGTCACACAGAGGGAACGTGGTCTAGCTTGGTATGATTCGGGCTTTGGGTGCCTGAGGTCGCAGGTTCGAATCCTGCCGTTCCCATTATCTTTTTATCAAAATCTTCTTGATACCTTATTGTGCATATACAGGTATTGATGTTAAAGCAGGATGACCCAAAAAAATGCACTGCTGCAAAATTAGTAAAATTTGGACTTGCAAAACCTATTAACCAAATAACTTCTCGCACACTTGTCTTAGATCCATTTTCAAAAAAAACATTGTTGAAATCAGATAAAAAACTTATCAGCTCTATTACTGCTATTGATTGTTCTTGGAATCTTACTATCACTGTGTTCAGCAAGAAATTTTCCGGCATCCATAGAAAACTTCCACCATTATTAGCTGGTAATCCTGTTAACTATTCTAAATTAAATAAATTGACCACTGTAGAGGCATTGGCAGCTGCAGTTTACATAATGGGTGATTTTACCCTAGCGTCTTTACTCCTTGACAAATTCAAGTGGGGCCACACGTTTTATGCACTAAATAAAAACCTCCTAAATGATTATTGTAAAGCGGAATCTGCATCTAACATTTTTGAAATTTGTGGTGAATATGGTCTTGCTGGCTCTGCGGTCGCTGATATTTGATTAATAGTCCTAATAACTACAGTTTTACTCATGACTAGGGAGTAAAATTTCCTTTAGATTAAGCTCATGTTCTACAAGTGCTACAGATTTATTCAAGTGTAATCTCAATCGGTTCGATAATGAGTAATGAAACAAAGTCATCTGGACTAATCCGAAGTCTTTCTCTTTCACAGGCAATAATGATAGGCGTTGCCTCAATGATCGGTGGAGCAATCTTCGTGCTAGTAGGACCTGGTATAGATGCAGCAGGACCTGCTTTGATAATCGCATTTCTTCTTAATGGTTTTATCACCCTCTTTACTGCATTAACTTACGCTGAACTTGGTTCCGCATTACCTGCTACAGGTGGGGGTTACAAATGGGTAAGAGAAGGGCTTCCTAGACCAAATTCATATCTGAGTGGCTGGATGGCGTGGTTTGCACATACTATCGCAGGCAGTCTATATGCTGTTGCATTTGGAACGTTTCTTGGACATTTGTTAAAGTCTGCTGAAATAATTGATAATGCATCCGGATTACCACTTGAAAAGATCTTTGCGGCAATTGCAATTGCGGTATTTGCTTTTGTTAATGTTAGAGGATCTTCACACACAGGGAAGGTGGGAAGTGCGATTACATTTTCCCAATTAGTAATTATTGGTATCTTGATAATTGCCGCCCTAGTAGCTATGACGTTCGTAAATCCTAATTGGCCTGGAAACTTTCAAGACTTTTTTCCTAATGGCACAATGGGATTGGTGCTTGCAATGGGTATAACATTCATCGCCTTTGAGGGCTATGAAATAATTGCGCAAGCTGGGGATGAGATTAAAAAACCGAAAAAAAATATTCCCAAAGCCATTCTTATCTCCTTAGGAATTGTGTTATCTATTTACGTGCTGTTTGCATTTGTCTTTATTGGAGGCTTGGATCCCATGCAGTTGGGACAACCTGCATGGGAGTTTATTGGGGGATATGGAGAGCTTGGAATTATTGAAGCTGCTGAATACTATCTTCCATTTGGCGCTCTAATTGTACTGGCTGGGGGATTTGTTTCAACACTTGCTGCGCTGAATGCAACAACATTCGCTGCAAGTCGTGTCTCTTTTGCTATGGGAAGAAATCATGATCTACCACCAGTTTTTAACCGCTTACATAAAAAATACCGTACACCATATGTTTCCACAATTTGTTCGGCCATAGTTATGATGGTTTTAGCTATGTTATTTGATCTAACAATGATTGCACTTGCCGCCAGTGTCATGTTTTTGTTTTTGTTTGCACAGGTTAATGTAGCCTGTATTACAATACGAAGACTTGCCAAAGAAAAAAAGTTGGTTTATGGTTTTAAAACGCCATTATTTCCTTTAGTTCCAGTTGTTGGTTTTGCCCTTGTTTCTATCCTGGCTGTTTATCTATTATTCTCTCAACCGCTTAGCTGGTTAATTGCTATTGTTTGGGTGGGAATAGGTTTCTTGATTTACAAATTGTATACGTCAAGGAAAGAGAAAGAATATCATGCGCCTCTTGTGTTCAACCAATCACCTGAAGAAAGAAAGGAGTATAGAATTTTAGTTGTTTTTAAGAAACGAACAGCAACTAGACTCGTCAAACTTGCTGAGGCAATATCTGATCAGAAAGATGGTGAAATATCTTTTCTTAACGTTATAACCGTTCCAAAACAAACCCCTTTGTCTTTTGCAAACAAATCAGGTGAAACTGGTATCGATGTATTTGATAAATTTAAGAAATCAATCTCTCATTCAATACGGCATAGATACCTAGTTAGACTTTGCCATGATCCTACTGAAGCAATTCTAGCCACAGCAGAGGAACAGAGTATTAACACGTTAATAGTGGATTTTTCCTTCCTGCGGAATAATAGAAAATTACTGTCACTGACTACTTGTGATATAATTGGGGTAAAACTAAGAAAAAATTTTGCTAAGGATATTTCTAATCTCATTGTTTCATATGACAGTGGACGTCATTCAAACCTTGGGCTTGAAATTGCAGCTGCAATCTCAAAAGAACACCAAAGTAAAATTAGAGTCGTTCGTGGTATAAACCGGTCTCCTAAAATTGAGACTGAGATTGTTAACAAAATTAATGACGTGATGTTCAGTCTTGATATAAAAAAGATACAATTTGAAGAGGTAGAGCCCAAAACAAAAAACATGCTGGTATCATCTGAACTCTTGAAGAACTTTGGCCGAACCAAAACGGGCATTGTGATTTTAGGCGCAGGGAACCAGGCTGATACGGCTTTTAGCCCGAAAACATTGGAATTAGCAGACAAATCAAACAAGTCAACAATTATTGTGCGTAATCATATGTTCTCAGAATTTCATGCGAGATCATTTTGGAATGTATTCATGCAGATATTAAAACAAAACAAGTATCTTTACCGTACATACATAGAGTGTTTAGCATTTGTATACATGATTAAACCTAAGAAGAAGATTGAAAAGTATAACGAAGATTACTTTGAATCTCGATTATAAGAAATGTTGAAATTACCTATTTTTTAATCCTAATCAAGTGTGAGCTAGTGGACGAAACGCTGCTACGGCAGAGGAAACTCCTCCCTTCATACAGGAAATGTGATCTGGAGATAGATAGTCAGAGATGGCTGGCAACAGAACAGAAAAAAATCCCATCTGGAGTACAGTGATGGTACTGCCTGAGGTTTCCAGAGACGGAATGAAAATCTGCCCCACATGAAGCAAGGTCAAATCGAACCATAGGTTCCTGTAACAGGTTCAGGTAGACCGCATAGCGAAATATCGTTTAGAACAGAAGGAGGGTTACGGCTAGCACTCACTTATTTTTTTGGTTTGAAGCCTTTTGGCATGGCGCCACCTGTTGTACTGGCTGATTCAGATTTTTCTTCAACTTGTGGCTTATCGTCACTATAATAGTTTCTATGTTGATCATAATCATCTAGCCCTTTTACTTGAGCTTCACCCCTAACTGTTTGGTATCCACCAGAGCTTGCACTTGTTGCAGTAGCAGTAAGATCCTTTGGATCAATTCCAATCTGTTGATAATGTCCTTTCTCTTT
>DTTB01000062.1 GCA_012964965.1 Candidatus Nitrosopelagicus sp. | reverse complement strand
CCAGGCTGGGCGACACCCGCAAATTAACTTCATGCAGGGTTTTTATATTCCTTAATGGTTTTTTGAAAATATGTTAGTACCGATAAGATGCTTTACATGTGGAAGTCTTATTGCTGACAAATTTGAGGATTTTCAACATAGAGCTAAATCTGGGGAAAATTCTGCAGAAGTTTTGGACTCGTTAGGAGTCAAAAGATACTGTTGTAGAAGAATGTTCTTAACTACATTAGAGACAATACAGCAAATAGTTCCATTTTATGAAGCTATTTACAAAAGGAATGTAGACATTCAGGCAGAGTTAGAATAGTTTGGCTAAGATTACATCGATTAAAGGAAGACTGATTTACAATAGTAGGGGAAACAAGACAGTAGAAGTAGATATTATTTCTGACAATCAATATTTGGGTAGGACATGCGCTACATCTGGTGCAAGTGTTGGAAAATATGAAGCAATTAGCTTCCCAAATGACAACCCAGAGGAAAGCCTTCGTATTTTAACTGAAAATTCAAAAAAATTTCTTGGACTAGAACCTAATGATCTGAAGGTAATTCATGAGACGATAAAATCAATAGATAAAACGCCTAATTATTCTGAGGTTGGTGGAGCAATAGCTTATGCTGTTTCAATTGCTGCAATGGAATCAGCATCAAAGGCAATTGGAAAACCACTTTTTAGATTAATTTCAGAACAAAGTGAATATAGATTTCCTATTCCGCTAGGAAATATTTTAGGTGGAGGAGTACACGCGGGATCTGGTACACCTGACATACAGGAAATTCTAATTTCTGCAACAAATGCCAAAACAGTTAGAGAGGCCATTCAAACAAACTTCACTGTACATAAAGAACTGCGTAAAGTAATAGAAAAAACTGATTCTAGTTTTACGAATGGGCGCGGAGATGAAGGTGGATGGGCTCCAAAATGTGGTAATGAAAAAGCCTTAGAGCTTTGTGCCACAACATGTGAAAATTTGGGGTACACTTTAGGAAAAGAAGTTTCGTTAGGCGTTGACTTTGCATCATCAACTCAATGGGATGAAAAAAAACAGAAATATGTCTACAACAGGGCTGGGTTTGAAAACACGCCAGAAAAGCAAATTGAATTTGCATCAGATATTATTGAAAAATACAAGCTAAATTATGCAGAAGATGCAGTGCATGAAGAAGCTTTTGAGGATATGTCTGAACTTACATCAAAATTTCCCAACGCAATGATTACTGGAGATGATTTAACTGTCACAAATAAGGACATACTAAAAAAAGCAATTGAACGCAAATCATGTAATGCTGCAATTTTGAAAGTAAACCAAGCAGGAAGCTTGTATGATGCATTGGAATTTGCCAAAGTGGCAAATGATAATAATATTAAACTAATCACATCACATAGATCTGGCGAATCAATAGATTCACAGATCTGTCATATAGGAATTGGAACCAATTCCAAGATGCTAAAAGTAGGCGTTGTCGGAGGGGAACGAGTTGCAAAATTAAATGAGCTAATTCGAATCTCAGAGTATGATTTAATACACGGCATGGCACAATTTTAAAAATCAAATGAGCTTACAAACAGAACAACAGAACCTCAAAAAGAAAGTTCTTACTACTGGAATTAGGGTAGGAACTGCAGTCAAAACTAAGTTCATGCAACCATTCATTACACAATCTAGTCCTGAAGGCCTATACCTGCTTGATATCGATATAATTTTAAGCAGAATTCAAACTGCTGCTAAATTTATAAAAAAATTTGACATTAATCAAGTGATTATACATTCTGGTAGGAATTATGCAACTACACCAATTGAAAAATTCTGTGAATTAACAGGTGCCAAAAAAATGTTAGGGAGATTTATGCCTGGAACTCTTACAAATCCGTTACTTCCTTACTTTCTAGAGCCACAGCTCATAGTAATTTCTGATCCTCAAGTTGATGCTCAAGCTATTACTGAAGCTACAAATGCAGGAATTCCCATAATTGGAATCGCAAATACTGACAATGTAACATCAAAACTAGACTTGATTATTCCTGCTAACAATAGAGGACGAAAATCCCTAGCAACAATTTACTGGCTGTTAGCAAATGAAATTCTTGCAGAAGATGCCTCAAAAACAATGAAATATGAAATTGACGACTTTGAAACCAAGACTGCCGACGTGGAAGAAGAATTATAGAACATTATCCTAAATCAAGCGATTGAAATCAATAGCGTCAGCACCGGGAAAAATAATTCTATTTGGAGAACATTTTGTTGTTTATGGATCCAAGGCAATGCTTGCTGCAATAGACAAAAGAGTAACAGTCACATCAACTTTTACAGATAATAAAACCATAAAGATAAATTCAGAATTAGGAACTATCGAAGTACCAATTTCATCTTCGCATGAAGAAGTGAAGAGTGAGTTTAGACCGTTTGTTTATCTTGCAAATAAAATAATTAATTCTGAGCAAAATGCTAGTGGGTTAGAAATTAC
>DTTB01000061.1 GCA_012964965.1 Candidatus Nitrosopelagicus sp. | reverse complement strand
GGTGTAATTGAGGATGCTAGATTAGAAGATCTGAGTCATTTTGAATCATGTATAGAAAGAATCTATCAGTTGGGTGGTTCATTACCTAAAGATGCAACACGATTCATCAAGATGTCAGGTTGCGAATTTCTTCAACTTCCACCAAACCCTACAAACCTAAAAGCAATTCTAGAAAAATGTCTTAAGGCTGAACAAGGAGCAATTGTAAATTGGAATAGAACTTGTAAAATGACAATAGGAAAAGACCCAGCCACTTATGACATTGCAAAAGATATTCTTGCTGAGGAAATTGAGCACGAATCATGGTTTTTGGAACTATTGTATGCCAGACCATCTGGTCATATGAGAAGAAAATATTCTGGTGAGAGACCACACACTAGAAAACATTCTAGAGCTCTTGATTTATCATAACATGATATTTTTGATTTTCGTGGATAAAATTCAGTCTAATTTTTTTAAGAAATCCAAAATTTCGTGACCGTGGTTTTTAGCTTCAATATTCCTGAAGATTTTCTTAACAACTCCATTTTTATTTATTATGAATGTTGATCGTTTTGCAAGGCCTGCAATATTAAGACCCGCATATTTTTTACAAATATTCTTTTGTGTATCACTAAGATGTAGATATGGGATTTTGTATTCTTCTACAAATTTTTTTTGTGATTCAGCATTATCAATTGAAATTGCAAATAATTTAGTATTATGTGATTGAATTTCCGAGTAGACAGAAATTACACTCTTAGCCATCTCAAATATTTTTTTTGACGGGCATGCAAAAAGATGATTTTTAGGGTAAAAACAAAGAACGACGTTATTCTTGTCCTTAAAAGACTCTAGTTTAATCACACTTCCATCATTTGCTTCCAACTCAAAATCTGGTGCAGAATCTCCTACTTCCATATCATTCATCACCAATTGGTGTTGCAAATGATAGCCTATAACCATCAGGATCTAACACATGAAAAAATCGCTCGCCCCAAGTTGCGTCTTGTGGTTTGGATTCCAATTTGCCCAATATTGAAATTGTTTCATCATTCTGCATATAAGTAAAAATCTTATCAACATCATCAACATAAAAAATAATTCTGCCAAAATCTGTTGAATGTGTTTTTTTTAATTTAAGATTTAGATATGACTTTGACATATCATCAATCAGAAAGGACGTAAATTGGCTGTCAGAACAGCCATAAACGAGATTAAAGTTTGGAATCTTGGAATAAAACTCGACTGACTTTTTCATGTCAGAAATTAATAATGTGACTGCAGAAATTTTTGTCACTTTCATGTTGTTTAATAGTATACCAAATATTAAAATGGAAACTTGTAAATTCGTTCCTGAAGATTATTGAGTAAGTTTTTTGAGTAGACTATTAAATTCTTCTTCTGAAAAAGGCGGGATTTCTAAAACCTGTAAATTTTCTTTTACATGTAAATCTGATTTTTGACCAACAAGTGGGGCTAAAACACCTGGTGTTGATCTGATGAATTGGAGAGCGTTAACCGCTGGACTTTGGTGAGTAAATTCTGGTTTGTTCTTAATCCATTCCAAAAGCTTACCCTGCATTAATGGTACGCTAGTAAAAACACCAATACCGCTCTGTTTTGCTAATTCTAAAATTGACAATTCATTCGAATCCACTAGTTGGTTTTTTTGCATATAGGCTTGATCAAATTGCAAATTATACGGTAATTGTATAAATCTAAATCCATGTGTGCTGCCACCAACTTGCTTAGCCAAATCAATGACTTGAGTTAGAGAGAGAAAATTTGAATTTTCTTTAGAAACTCTGAAACACTCCCAAGTTGCCAATCCATAAAATCTAATGTTTTGTTCTTTTCTTTGTACTTCATAAAATTCAAAAATATTTTTTAATTGTGCAATAAATTCATCACGAGGCATTTGTGGCTGCCCCTCCACAGCATTATGTAAATACATTAAATCAATACAATCCAATCCCAAGTTTTTCTGACTTCTAGCTAATTGGTCTTCAAGAAATGGTATCGTCACACAGTTATACTGCGCTGAAATATCACCTTCTTTTACAATACCTGTCTTACCAAATTCTCTCATTATATATGCCATAAAATCTTCTTGAATGTCAGCATCATTTGTGACATAACCATTTTTAGTTGAAACGAAAATTTCAGAGCGGTCAATTTTCCCTTCCTCAATTAATTCAGAAACTGCTTTTCCAACAGTTCGTTCAGATTTTTGTGCGCGGTAATTTATGGCAGTGTCAATCACATTCACGCCATGTAATATGGATTGTTTAATTGCATTTTTTTGCTGTATGTCAGTTTCCAAATCTGGATTACCCAGATAGGTTCCTATGCCAACATTAGATAGTATGAGATCTTGAATCTTTCTAAAATTCTCATTGTGCGCTAAAGATTTTCTAGCAAAATCTGTTGTTCCTTCCGGTGTTGCAAAACCTTCAATCATTTTAAACCGTTATGACTGGCACTATTTTTTTGTTTAAAATCACTTATCTATCTCTAAATTTGATG
>DTTB01000060.1 GCA_012964965.1 Candidatus Nitrosopelagicus sp. | reverse complement strand
AGGTTCTTGAAAATTTCAGGATAAGAACAAGGGTAGTTGGCTTTGAGATAAAACTAAACGGATTAATATTTGATTAATACATAAAAAAAAGCCCTAAGAGCATGCACACAGACGGACTACGATGATGATGATCGTACTGATCCTGATGATTTGATAGTTCACCCAGGTGTGTAACAACTATGGGGCACCCCGGTAAAAGATCTGGAGGAGGGTATGGCTAATACCAATGAATCTCTTTGAGTCAGTACCGGGGAACATTTACTTTATAAAAAAACTATTCAGATATTCACTGGGTAAATCTATGATAAATTATTGGCTTGCGAAGCAAGAACCTACAGGACCACGTGGATATAATTTCACAACTTTACAAAAGGAAAAAACTACAGTTTGGGATGGCGTTCACAATAATCTAGCTCTTAAGCATATGAGAAATATGAAAAAAGATGATCAAATAATTTACTATCACACTGGCGATGAACGGCAAGCGGTTGGTATCATGTCTGTAATCACTAATCCCTATCCTAATCCTGAGGAGGACAATGATCGGTTTGTTGCAGTTAACGTGAAATTCAAAAAAAAATTCCAAAAACCTGTTTCATTAGAACAGATGAAAAAAGAAAAATCCTTCAAAAACTGGGAGTTGTTAAGGATTGCAAGGTTATCAGTAATGCCTGTGCCAAAAAGCATCTGGGACAAGATTATCAAAATGTCTCAGGCAAAATAATGAAAATTATAGTTTAATTGATATATATCGACTTGGTGGTAATTATATGGCAACTGCTTATGTGTTGATAAACTGTGAGCTAGGTTCAGAAGAAGCAATCATACAACAATTGAATAGCATTGATGGTGTCAAAGAAGCTCATGGAACATTTGGTGCTTATGACATCTTGGCAAAAATTGAATCTTCAACAGTAGAAGCACTTCGTGAGACTATTACTTGGAAGATACGAAAAATTGAAAAGATTCGTTCAACACTCACGTTGATGGGTATTGAGGACCAAAAATAGTATTATTCTTTAACTGATATGTTATTACACTTTATTTTTGTAATAAAAGAAAAAGAACTGGGTCAGCGAAACGCAGAATTTGAGTATGTCAAAAAGATGGCTGAATTTTTTAAAATTTGGATAAAAACAAAATTTTCTTTAGATTTTGACATTAGATGTGACGAAATGATTACAAAACCAAGAATTATACTTCAAAGATTAGATACTCATTCACTACTAAAGGATCATAGAGAACGTGGAAACAATATTTATCATTTTTACTTGTGTCATTTTAGACCATTATGGACTGATTGTCCTTGTGAAGGCTATCATGCAGAAAACTTTGGAATGATGAGATGGGAAAAGCCAAAAAACCAAGATGATATATTGTTTTTAGCTGAAAAAAATTGTACTGTTGTGTCACATGTAATTTTACATGAGCTGTTACGAAAATCTGGATATAAAAGATTCATTGAAGATGTTCATGAAGTTTGGCAGCGGCATATTTTTGGTGATCTTCCTTTTGAACAATATGGGATAAATTTTAAGCCAACTACAAAAAAACCATCATTTCTTACCTCTGATACTAAATTATTTGAATTATAACTTACAGCTTTCACATTCTAACGATATGATTTCTGCTTTCTTCTTCTAGCACCTGGACCACCAAATTTCTTTGGTTCTTTTCTTCTAGCATCACCTTTTATGAGATATCTATCAAACTCATCAATCTTGGCTTTAAGATCATTTCTTTGAGTTTTTGTAAATGGATGTTCCTTAACGTCCTTTTTACTTTTTGTCCAGCCTATTAGTGCGCGTGTTATACCTGTAGCGGCTGCATATGCTTGACCCATAAAACCACCGCCACTAACTCTAACTGAAATATCTACCTTGTTTCTTAAATCTTCAGAAATTTCAATAGGAGCCAAAATTACTTCTTGAGCAACTTTTGGTTCAAACATTTCAATCGGTACATTGTTTATTCTAATTTTACCAACTCCTTTAGTAATGCATACGTGGGCTTTGGCAGTTTTTCTCGTTGCAAAATAAATCTCAGTTCTAGCCATTAATTCCACCCTACATTTTTACCAAGTTCACCCATGCTAACATAATACGCACTTGATTTTCTTATTATCGCTTTTTCAAACTGAACTTTTTTGAACGCTTTTAATTCTTTTGGGGCTCCAACATAAGCTCTTAATCTTTTAAGAGCCTCAATACCAGACGGTTTTTTCCTTGGTAACATACCACGTATCATTCTACTGATAATAGTATCTGGTCTTCGAGGATGAAATGGACCATGTTTTGGGTTTAAAATACTTGAGATTTTAAGAAATTGTTTGTATTCTCCAACAACATTACTTTTTTGTCCGCTAATCATTATCCTTTCAGAGTTTATAATCGTGACCCTATTTCCTTCAAGTAATAATTTTGCTACATTAGAAGAAAGTCTTCCTGCAACATGGTTTGTTCCATCTACAACAATTGGCGTACTAGATTTTTCAACAGGTTTAGCTTTT
>DTTB01000059.1 GCA_012964965.1 Candidatus Nitrosopelagicus sp. | reverse complement strand
TGTACCTTCCATCTGGTGCAATAGCTGGTCTTGATGCGTTAAAGGCGGTAAAGGACGAACTAGAATCTGTTGTGCTTGTTACTACAAAAAATCCAAATTCTTTGAAAGGCGCTCCGTTTTTTGATAATTCTGATATTGATCCTGAGAAAATTTCCGAATCCACTGTTCTTTTTGATGGTACAGCCAAGGAAGCAGTGTCACTGTTTCCTAAAAACGTCAACGTGTCTGCACTTCTCAGTCTGGTAGGC
Organism: Candidatus Nitrosopelagicus sp.; assembly: GCA_012964965.1. The sequence continues at coordinate 2,330 of DTTB01000059.1, read as the reverse complement.
TTGGGTGGTAACAATACAAGCGTTAGAGTTGTAGCCGATCCTAACACGGACAAAAACACGCATGAAATTAACGCAAATGGAAAATTCGGTAATCTGAAAATCACTGTTGAAAACGTACCAGATTCTACGAACCCAAAAACAAGCAGGCTTGCTATTCTTTCCGCCATAGAACTCCTAAGGCAGATCTGCACCAAAGAGGTTCAGATAGGAACGTAGGGGCAAAAATTGCCAATTAAATTAATTTTGAAGACAAATTTGAACCGTACATTATCCTTTAAATGATTACACAAGTCTATTTTTTTGGTTATGTTAAAGGACGAAGTTCTAAAACTCAAGAAGGAAAAAGATGTAGTTATACTGGCGCATAACTATCAAGTACCTGAAGTCCAAGACGTGGCTGATTTTGTTGGAGATTCACTAGGTCTATCAAGACAGGCTGCTAAGGTAAGACAAAAAACGATCCTGTTTTGTGGTGTACACTTTATGGCCGAGACTACAGCAATTGTCAGTCCTGACAAAAGAGTTCTGATTCCTGATTTGGAGGCTGGCTGTTCATTATCAGATTCTATTACGGTTGATCAACTAAGAAAGTGGAAAAAAGAACATCCAGATGCGATTTCAGTTGGATATGTTAACACGACAGCTGAAATAAAGTCAGAGCTTGATTACTGCTGCACTTCTTCAAACGCTGTCAATGTTGTTAATGCAATTCCTAAGGAAAAGGAGATCTTGTTCTTACCTGACATGTTTTTGGGTTCTTATGTGTCAAAGATGACTGGCAGAAAGAACATGCAGATTTGGGCTGGGGAATGTCATGTCCATGCTGGAATTACTCCTGCTGATATTGAAAAAAAATTGTCTGAATTAAAAAATGCTGAATTTGTTGTTCATCCAGAATGTAGCTGTACAACACCAATGTTATATGACATTGCATCAGGTAATTACAAAAACCATCAGGTTCAGATTCTCTCAACTGAGGGTATGATGAATCATGTTTCAAAGTCAGATTCACAACAGTTTGTTGTTGCAACAGAAACTGGAATATTGTATAGAATGAGGCAGCAAAATCCGCAAAAAACATTCATTCCCGCTTCAGAAAATGCTGAGTGTGAATACATGAAAATGATTACACTTGACAAAGTGTATCGTTCGTTATATGACGAAAAATATGAAGTTAAAGTTGCAAAAAGAATTGCAGATAAGGCACGTTTAGCAATTGAACGAATGCTTTCAATTAGTTAAAAGAATCTATTTTTTTGGTTGAGGATAGACCTCAAGACTAAGGTCTAAACCCTTGACAGAGTTTGTGATAGAACCGACAGAGATCATATCAACGCCAGTTTTTGCATACGCACTTATGTTTTTGAAGTTTATTCCACCAGATGCCTCTAATTTTACCTTGTTACGCAGTTTTTTCTTTTGAAGAGCAATTATTGTTTTTTTAATCTGTACTGGAGAAAAGTTATCTAGCATAACAATTGTAGCACCATATTTTGCCGCAAGTACAGCATCCCTTTGATTTTCAACTTCAACTTCAACCTGCTTGTGTTTTTTTCGTGCCTTTTTGATAATATCTTCCATTGAATTGGATAATAGAAGATGATTATCTTTAATCATAATCATATCATCCAATGCCATCCTGTGTTTATGCCCTCCTCCAATTATGACAGCTTCTTTGTCAAAATATCGAAGTCCAGGTGCTGTCTTTCTTGTTGAGTAGAGGTTTGTTTTTTTACTATATTTTTTGATCTGTGAAACTAGATAATTTGTTTGTGTAGCAATTCCACTCATCCTTGATACTAGATTTAAAACAGTTCTTTCACATGACAAAACAGATTTCGTATTACCTGAAACTTGTAAAACTGTTTGGTTTGCTTTTAATCTAGAACCATCTTTTGTGAATATTCTAACAGTGCATCCTTTTAATTGGAATATGTTTTTAGCAAACCTAATACCAGCGACGATTCCTTGCTGTCTTGAAATTATTTTAGCCTTAATCTTTTGGTTTGACAGTAGTGCACTTGTGATATCACCACGTTGTATATCTTCAGAAAGAAATCGTAGTAGTTCTTTTTTTGGACTAATGTCCAACTAAGTTACCCTTAATGCGTATTTTCCTTTTACAGTAATTCCCAAAGTTTTAGCGATTTTAGATCCAATAGGATTGACAACTAGAATTATTCCTTGCCAGTCTGGTGTAAGATCTGAAGACTTGCAAGCAGGACATACCTTACCAATAGTTACACACTTGCATTTTCTACACGCCATTTCTTTTACCATTTATTTCTCCTTCACTTCTACTTTTTCTTCTTTTTTCTCTTTCTTCACTT
>DTTB01000058.1 GCA_012964965.1 Candidatus Nitrosopelagicus sp. | reverse complement strand
CACCAAACAATGCCCCTATTGACATTCCTAGAATTCCACCCGCTAGCAACTGACCACTTTTTTGCCAATCACGGTATGAGTTGTATTCAACCCAAAATTGAGGAGTGTCTTCAGCTTCCCCAGATGTAAAGAGATTTTGATTTTCAATTCCAATTGCTTCGTCCAGATATGGTTCTACAATTGCTAAATTTACTGCACCATGTATTGTGCCTGCAACAAATCCAGAAACTAGTACAATTACGATAAAATAACCAGCATTCATTTCTTCAAATAGTCTTTCAGATTTGTTTTAGCTTTTGGGATCTTGCCTAACTTGAAACCTTCTGGTCTCTTTGAAACAGGTATTGTGGCGTCAATTCCCATTTTTGTGGTTCGTAATTTCTTTTGGTCACTAGAGGGATCAAGGCTAGAGCCTCTCACATTTTTTATTATTACCAGATCCTTGTCAGCCTGAAATCTTGTGGCCATGGCAAATTCTACAGCTACAGCATCAGTAGGATCAATATCGTCATCCACTACAGTCACCATCTTCAATGATCTGTGGCTTGCGAAAGTTTCGTTAATGATTTTTTTAACATTGGTTGATTTAGTTTTTGAGATTTGAACGACGGCATGAAGCCAGTTGGCTCCACCGCTTGTCAGAATCACCTGTTTTGTCTGTGGGAATCTTTTTTTCATTATGCCATTGAGTTTAGATTCTATGGGTATTCCCATCAACAATCTCGCCTCGCTGTAACCAGATAGGATATCATGGTAAATCGCATTATTTCTGAAATACAGTTTTTCAATTTCAATTACCGGTGCAGATCTTGGCATATCATATGTTCGAAGCATTTCAACCATCCATTCTTTGTGGGTTTTATCTTGCAAAATTTTTCCTTCCATAACAATTTCCGTGGTTGATGGTACCAACATTCCAGTGATTGGACATTTTGTCAAGGTGAGTTTGTTGTCTAAAAGTGAGTTAGCTATCTCAAGTTCATTTTTTCCCCATTTTGCCTGAAATGCACTAGCAATTGAAATGGCGGGATGAACACCAACAGTAATTGCAATTGGCAAGTCCTCTCCATGTTTCTTTGCAAACATAAATGATCTATGAAGATCTCTACCCTCTACCATTCTAATTGAGAATTGGTTTTTCCCTATTGGCATTAGTCTGTGAAAAGACGAGTTTTGAGATTTCTTTTCCTGATTTCTTGTATATAGTATAGATGATGTGATGAAAGGACCTGATTCGTTTTGAAAGTGGGTTACAATTGGAAGAATGGAAATATCCTTGGAACTGTTTTCAAAAAACTTTGCAGTTGCAGAAGTTTTTGGTTTTTTTGCAGAAGAAATTGCCCTGATAATTTTTTGATTAATGTTAGATTTTTTAGAGCCTATTGCCTGTGCAAACCTATCTCTACTTCCTACCAGGTTTGAAACCAGTTTGAACTTGCTTCCCTTGATATTTTCAAACAAGGCGGCCTTTGACCCGTCAAGCTTTGCAGTTACTGCTGCTACCTCATATTTTGTAGAAACTTTCTTCTTTACTGTGACTAAGTCATTAGATTTTTTTATTTGTTGTAAAAAACTTCGCATGTCAACCGTCATTTCTCAAGAATCTCCTTTATCTTGGACATTAGAGCATTAGCAATTTTACTATCTAGTTCCTGTGGAATAAAGGCAGAGATAATATTGATGCCCTTTATGATCGAAGATATTCGTTCAGATATTAATTTCAAAAAAAGGGATTCAGATTTTGCTGGAATGATCGTACTACTAACTGGTATAGAATCTGTTCCGATCGATGCCAATACTCCGCCAATCTTGTCTTGGTGTTCAGTTATAGAAACAAAACTACCGTTATCAAACCGTAATACTTGAATCGTAAAATTTCGGTTATCAACATCAATAACTACCTTAGAATAACGTGATTCTATTGCCAATAGGCTTACGAATGATTTTAAGTCTTTATTGCTATCGATTCCTTTTCAGCGTCTTCCTGAACACGTGCGCGCAGTTTTGCTTTGTATTTCAAGTTTCGTGGTTTGGTTCTAAGTCTGTATCCACAGCATGGACACCACAAACCTTCCCATTTAATGAAAATCTCACAAATCTGACACCTTCGTTGACCAGAAGCATATCTTCCAGTTCCTACAGGTTTTTGTGCCTTGTATCTTGTGCAAATTCCTTTACATGTCATTTTTACTACATATATTATAGAATGTTTAATTATTTAAGCATATATCCGTAAAAAATTACATTTTTATCGAAATTTTTTGAAATAATTTTAATGATTTATATTAACTCGCCAAGTAATTTCAAAAAAAATGCTTAAAAACTATATAAATAAAGTGATTTTCCAAATAGTTAAAAACCATATTAATAAAGCAGTTTTTCAGAAATTTTCTTAGAAATTATAATAAAAATTTGTATTTCAGCCAATTCTTGATAGCGGTAATATGAAAAGTCTATGACCCTCACGTCGTGAAATGTATTTTGCGGACAGCATGTCTCGCTTTCCACGTTGATTATGGTTTTTAATTTTAACAGTTGTTTTACTTTCATTAACAAATTCTAATTCAAAATCTGAACAGTACTTTAAGTTTAGTAAATTGATAATTTTTTTTGCTAATTTCATATTACCGTTTCCTATTTTCACAATCTTCTTTTTTGCATGCAGTCCAGCAAGAATTCTTACCAAATGAAATATCAAATCTTCTTCAGATGTATGAAGTGAATTCTCAATTTCTCTTCCATAATAATAAATTGATAAACCAATTCGTTTTCCAGGATCTATACCAATCAAAAGTTCGTCTGAATAATGAACAATATCTAGTTTTTGCATTATCAAACCTTTGATCACCGTGGGTTCCAAGTCAAGAATGTCTTCATACAAGGCTTGGATTTTGATATCTTTTGGTGTCTCAGATGAAGTCATCAGAACTAGGTCCCCATTATAATTAGAAATTTGTTCAGGAAGTAATGAATCATAGTCAAGTTTGAGGGTTTTTAATATTTGAGAAAACGCAAAATAGGCCCTTCCAGATGTGGTGGCAATTCCAATATGAATATGTTTTAGTGAATCGATAAATTGCAATGGGTTGAATGAGAATTTAGGGTTTATGCTTTTTAACTGCTGGTTAGCTTTAGTATCGCTTGGGCAATATCACCCTTGCTTTCAGCTAAGGCATCTTTAGCTTGTTCTTCATTACAACTAGCCTGTTGACATACCAATATTATATCATCTTCGGAAAAAATTGGTACTTCCAGTTCTTTTTCCTCAAAGCTTTCTGCGATTACTTGAAATATTGAATTTTCCTTTGACTTCATCTCAGTAACAGATGGTTTTGGAATGATAATCTCTTTTTTATCGGTTTTAATTATTACTTCCTGAACATTTGGGATTTCCTCCATGTCAAGACCCATCTTATCCATCATTCTTCGCATCTGACGGTTGCCGCCACGCATCATGCTGATCTGTCACTCCAGCTGACTTTTTAAACTATCTCTGACTTTGACGGCAACTCCAATAGTTTGTCCCCTCATCATCTTAGAAGATAAGACTGCCTTTCCTACAGCAATTACTTTGTTTCTGTATAGAACTGGAACTTCGCCCTGAATTCTAATATTTTTCCCACACCAAACTACATGACCACAAAAGACGGATCGACCATCTTCTACAAACGGCTTGGAGTCCTTATCTATCTCAACACAGTTTTCTCTGAATTTTTTACTTTTCATAAGAATTTGCGCAAAATATGGTGAAATGGCCAGTCCACCGTCAATTTTCAATGTACAAAGAAGTTTCTGTTTATGGTATACTTGACGAATTCGTCCAGTTCTCTTTGAAAAGAAAATCTCAATATTCTTTGGGAGATGTTTTGAAACTCCCTGCCCAAATAATGCATCAATACTAAGCCTAAGCTTTACAATAGGATCCATCAAAAACAGATACCTGATATCTAAATATTAGTTTAAATTTTGTATAGAAATCAAATAATCTATATAGACAGATAAGATGAATATAGTTATGGCAAATAGTGAGGAAACTCGGAAAATCCAGTTTACGGGCAAATCTACTTACATTATTTCTCTTCCAAAACAATGGGTTAATGAACTGGGTCTAAAACAGGGTGATCAGGTATCAGTTGAACGAAGTGGAACTACAAGTTTGCAAATAATGCCGCATCGTACGAGAAAAAAAGAAGAATCTGAAGTTGCTACAATAGAAATTGAGCCGGAGGAGGATAAGTCTTCTGTCGTAAGAAAGCTTGTGTCACTATACTTTTTTCGTTTTAAGATAATCAATATTAAACCAAAGATAGGAAGAATCACACCATCACAAAGAGTTGGAATTAGAGATGCTGTAAAGAAAATTTTAATGGGTTCTGAAATTACTGCTGATTCTTCAGATGGCATAACCATTCAAGTTCTAATAAATTTGGTAGAGCTCTCAGTTGATGGTGCTTTCAAAAGGATGATGCTACTAGCTAAATCAATGCAAGATGATGCCCTCATTGCAATAAAAGAAGGAAATGTAGAACTTGCAAAAGAGGTTATCAACAGTGATGATGATGTAGACAGATTTGCATTTTATATTACTAGACAGCTTGTGATTGCAATTGAAAATGACCATATGTTAAAGGAAATGGGATTTCAAAATGCCCGCGATTGCCTTGGCTATAGGGTTATTACAAAAAACATTGAAAGACTAGCAGATCATGCAGTCAGAATATCAAAAGATGTTTTGGATTATAAAAAACCTATCACAGGCAAGTTATTTGATATGATACGAGAAATGAGTGATTTTGCTATATCTGTAATGGATGATGCGTGCTTAGCCTTATTCAAAAAAGACTATGAAGAAGCTGAAAATGCAATTAAAAGGGCAAACGATATAGAAAAATATGAAAAAAAGATAATTGAGGGTCTTAGAATAAACAAGAACGAAGAAGAAGTTTTTAGGATTAGAAGAATTTCTGAAAACGTAAAAAGAATTGCTGAATATGCAAGTGACGTTGGCGAGATTGTCTTAAACATGAATATAGAGAAGATTATCAAAAAACAAAAGGCATAAAATTTTGCGATGAATTCAGCAGTTTTAATAACATATGACCAAGATGATGTAATAAAAGAGGCGCTAGCTCTCTGTGACTCGGCAGGTTACAAAGTTGAGCACATTATAAAACAGGATTTTTTACAGAAACCAAAATTTGGTGTAAGCACTGGAAAAATTCAAGAGCTTAAGGACATTACTGCTGCTGCAAAACCAGATGTCATAATCTTTGATGAGATGTTAAAACCAAGACAGAATTATAACCTAGCTTCAGAGCTCAAAATTGAAATACTTGACAGAGAGGCTTTGATTTTAAAAATATTTGAGAGTAGAGCTGCCAACGCAGAATCAAAGTTTCAGGTAGAATTAGCACAGCTTCGATATGAAATGTCAAGAGCAAAAGAAAAAGTCAAGTTATCAAAAGGTGGTGAACAACCTGGATTTATGGGTCTAGGAACGTTTGAGGTTGATGTATACTATAACGAAATTAAAAAAAGGATGATAAATATAAAATCAAAATTAGTAAAGGTAGGCAAACAACGTAAACTGCACAGAGAAGGCAGAAAGCGTCTTGGTTTTAAAATAATATCACTAGCAGGATATACCTCAGCAGGTAAGACAACATTATTTAATCTTCTAACAGGAGAGCAAAAAGAAAAAAGTGATAAGCTTTTTACTACGCTTTCAACTACTGTTAGAAGAGTTAAGGTAAATCACGAAGTTGCACTGATTTCAGACACTGTTGGATTTATCACTAAGATCCCCGCATATATGATTGAGGCATTTAATTCGACATTAGAAGAGCTGTTGTATGCAGACATTATACTAGTTATAATTGATGCGAGTGACGGTTTGTACGAGTTACAAAAAAAATTCAAAAGTTGTTATAGAACTTTAATTGAAATTGGTGTAGAGCCGGAGAAGATGATTTACGTTTTAAACAAATCAGAATTACTGACTGATGATGAGGTTTTAGATAGGGTAGATTATCTAATGCTAAAAGAAAATAAAAAATGGATAGCCATATCTGCACTTACAGGTAAAAACATGGATGAACTTAAAAAAATAATTGGGAAAATTTTCCAAAATAATAAATTGCAAAATAATAAGAGTGTTGGTGTAAAAACGTATGGAAATTGAGGTGCTAAGAATCGGCCAACGAATTGTAAGAGATGATAGAGTTACAACACATGTTGCCCTGGTTGCAAGATCATTTGGTGCTAAACGAATTTACATGAATGAAATAAATCCTGAAATTAATGACACGATTTCCAAGATTAATAAAACCTGGGGTGGAAATTTTGCAATTGAAAATATTACGGAATGGAAAAAAATAATCAGGAAAAAGAAAAAGGAGTCTGTAAAAATTGTTCATCTTACAATGTATGGTCTAAGCATTAACGACGTTGAAAATAAATTACGAAATGAAGATAAAATCTTAATAATAGTTGGGGCTGAGAAGGTTCCATCGGACATTTTTGAGATGGCAGATTATAATGTAGCAATAGGCAATCAACCACATTCGGAAATAAGCGCTCTCGGAGTATTGTTAGATCGAATTCAGTGTGGAAGCCAGTTTGAATCCAAGTTTGAAAATTCAGAAAGAGTGATAATCCCTCAGGAACAGGGAAAAAATGTCAGGATGAATAAAACAACTATTAATAATAGAATGTGAGTGTGGACGTCGTTGATTGATAAATACGAGGATCCATTTGTAAAAATCTCACAAATGATTGGTGGTGATGAATATCTTAAAGTTGCTAGATCACTGATAAAAGCACAAGATGCAACTGATGAGGAAATTGCAAGCTATACTGGTTTAAGAATAAACATGGTTAGAAAAGTACTCTATGATCTTTTTGGTAAGGCACTAATTACAGGAGTTAGGGTGAAAGATGAGAGAAAAGGTTGGTTTGTCTACCGCTGGCGCTCTAGAAGAGATGAGGTTGAAAATTTTATTGAGAATCAGAAAAAGAAGATTGCTGAGAGACTTCAGCAAAGATTAGATTATGAAAATTCATCGCAGTTTTATCATTGTGGAAATGACGACTGCCAAAGACTGACATTTGAAAATGCACTTGAAGAGTCTTTCAAATGTCCTTCATGTGGTGAGATCTTGGATCACAAGAAAAATGAGAAGGCAAAAAAGGCATTTGCGAAGAAAATTGATGAAATAAAAAAAGATATGCCATCTTAATTCTCATAATGTAATACAACCTCGTTTTTCATTCTTGTAACGTTTTTTAGCCTCAATCTTGATGATTTTGCAATAATAGAAAAACCGTTACCATCCACTAATGTTGTAGATGAATTTCCTCCTATAATGTAAGGAGTTATTGTGATTATTGCCTCGTCAACTAGGTTTTCTTTTACAAATGTCCAATTTGTAATTCCGCCTCCCTCAACTAAAAGATTTTTTATCTTTTTTTCTTTGAGAAATTTAAGTAATTTTTTTATGTTTATTTTATTATTTCCACAAACTTTTACCACCACTGGAAATTTTTTTAGTTTTTCTAAGTTTTTTTTCTTTGCCATTTTTGACACTGCGATAATTGTTGGAATTTTTGAACATGTTCTTAAGATTTTGGAGCTTGCACGGATCGTTGCTCTGGAATCAAGAATAACACGAACCGGGTTTTTCCCTTTTATGCCTTGTACAGCTAAAAGTGGGTCATCAATTTCAACGGTATTTTTTCCAACAAGAATTGCATCAAATCTACTTCTGAGTTTATGAACTCTAATTTTGTCTCTTTGTGAGGAGAGTTTTGAATCTCCAGTTCGTGTTGCCAACTTTCCATCCAAACTTATTGCAGCACTCAATATTACACGTGGTCTATAGCTTTCCATGAACTATCTTACCTCCAATCATGACTGCTTTGATCGAGTTTTCGTTTGCCCTATGAACAATGGATGCGTGTGAATTTTGTAAGGGATCAAGATCCAAATTATTCTTTTTGATAAAAACTCCATCTGCTAAGTATCCTTTTTTAATACATCCAATTTTTCTACCTAATAGTTTTCCTGCATTAACAGTGGCCATTTTTAGTATTTTCTTTGGTTCAATGCGTTTTTGATTAATGCCCATGGTTACTTTCCATAAAAAATCCATTTCTCTAAACATATCAGGCGAATTGATCATTATGTTATCAGTTCCAATTGCAACATTACAGTTCATTTTCATCATTTGTACTATATCCGGAATTCCTTCTGCTAAAGACGCATTTGCACGAGGGCAAACAACTATGCCGTTTATTTTTTTAGATACAAGCCTTAAATCACTTTTTGATGCATATGTCATATGCACAAGAAAATTTGGCTTTAGTAACATGCAACGTTGTGGTTCCGTTTTTTTTGTTATTTGCTTTGATTTCAAATAACTTTGTTTCGTTTCTGCACAGTGAATTGCACGGATTTTTTTTGTTTTAGATAACTGTCTAAGTACGGAATCACTGTTTTCATTTGAACCACTAATTCCTAATCCGTCACAATTTTTTAACACTGATTCTAGTTGATTTAGGTACCAGTTTGGGATTGGAGTGTTTTTTTTGATATCATTTATTGTCTGATAAAATTCTATTCTACCTAATATCACCGCACGAATTGGTATACCAGACAATGCTTTCTGTACAAGTAAGATACCCTCCAAACCACTTTCCCGAAAATCAACAAATGTTGTGATTCCTTTTTTTATCATCGACTTTGCTGACTTTCTCATAAACAAAATCAGTTTTTTTGGTTCTGTTTCTCGTAGAATTTTTTGTTTAATTCCAAACATAGGATGAATTTTGGAATCAGTGCTCTTGTTTAATTCAACGTCTTTTGCAACAGAATCACCAATATGAGTATGAGAGTTAATCAGTCCAGGTATAAGTAGCAGACCTTTACAGTTTACAACTTTATTTTTAGATGGTTTAATTTTTGAAGAAATTTTTTGGAATGTATTGCCAGTGATCTGTACGCTTGTCTTTTCTATAAATTTTAAATCGTTTCCATAGAGTACACTGATGTTTTTTAATATCATGCAATCTCATAAATTTCTGGTTTCTCCTTTCCAGAATCACGAATCTCTCTAATGGTATCAAGTGATTTTGTTGCAAGTTTTACTGCTTCTCTAGCGGTCTTTCCTGTTCCTATGCCACAATTTAGAACTATACTGAATTCATTTTTTATTATAGTGATAAATTCTTCAACACTTGCCTTGTAATTTGAATTTGCAACAACTATGAAATTATCACCGCCCATAAAAAATGAAAGTGATTTTCTTGTTAAGAAATAGTCAGACATCTTTGCGTATAGTTTGAACATCAAAGAGGAAATTTCATATGGTGATGCTGTTTTTCGCTTTGAAGTTAGGTTATCAACATCTAGATGCATAATTGTAACTTTAGACTTGTTTGCTCCATCTATGAAACCGTAGATGTTGTGCTTATCGTTTAGTTTTGTTTCAGATTTTTTTCCATCATATGCGCATATATTTGCATCAAACGGTGAATCGCCAAAACCTATTGACATTGATAATTTTAGATCAAATGATGATTCAAGTTTTGTTTGAATTTCTATATGATCCTCTAGCGTAATGCCATTAGTTATTGCAAAAAATTCGTCAGACCTATTTGAAAAAACTAGACCGTTTTTTTGAGAAAATAATTTCTGTATTTGGAGGTATAGCGATGCTTGAAGCATCTGTATTTCATGTTCTCGGTCACTTCCCAATGTCAGAGTCCAAGGTCCATACCCTGTAATCTTGATAATTGTAATCTGAATCATTATTTTATCTTCTTCAATTCTTTTGCCGTATTGAAAATAGCATCAACTGCCCTTTCTGATACTGGTCGAATTCTTGCAAATGCTTGCCTTTCAGACATTCCTGGGCCTGAAATTCCTAACGAGACTGGTTTTTGATACTTAATTGATAACTTGGAAATTCTTGCTGCAACAACATTTGCAATTAATTCATCATGTTTGGTTTGTCCTTTGATAATGGCACCTAATGTAACAATACCATCAATGTCTTTTTTTTGTAGCAAAGTATCAATCACTAATGGCATATCAAAAACGCCAAGAACTTTACACTCGTATTTTACGTTTAGTTTCAATTCTCTAGCCTTTTCAAGTGCAACTTTATGCATTCTAGACGTCACTTTGTTATTAAATTCCGAAACTACTATTGCAATATTCAAAATTAACGCACCTTTGAAAATTCATAGAGTTCTTTGCCATCAATAAAAGGAATGGCGTTCTCTTTTGCATACTTTTTTGCCTTGTCAACAGACAGTGCAGCATAAGTTTCTGCATCCATCATTTCACAGATGGCAGAAACTGGGTGTAGCTTTGCCAGCTTTGTTAGGTAAATTGACATCTCCGTATGACCCTTTCTGGAAGAAAGAAGACCGTCTGAAGCAAGCA
>DTTB01000057.1 GCA_012964965.1 Candidatus Nitrosopelagicus sp. | reverse complement strand
TCTACTAACACATAGTAAAAGAATAAACCTTAGAAATCTATAATACTGTAATTTTCGTCTATTTCATATGGATTTTACGCAAAAAAAATGTGTTTCATGTGAGACTGGAGGAGACCCACTTCCTGATAATGAGGTTCAGAAGAATCTTACAAGTATTCCAAACTGGGAACTTGACGGAAAGATGATTCACAGGGAATTTGAATTTCAAGATTTTAAGGATGCAATGGTTTTTGTAAACAAAGTTGCAGATCTAGCTGAGAGTGAGGGTCACCATCCTGACATCACGATACATTGGAATAAAGTAAGATTGGATCTATGGACACATTCTATGAATGGACTTAGTGAAAATGACTTTATAGTTGCATCAAAGATAGACAAGATTTAGCGAAACTAATATCCCCTAGAATTTCTATCTGGCTTATCGATATTTGGATTTCTAAACCCATGCTTTTCCATCATATGATTTAGAAAACGTATGTCATCAGAAAAATCCTCACCGCATACTGAACAGGTTGACATGATCTAACTACTATATGCATCTATTTTTTAGTTTTTAAAAAATAAATGCCAGCACTGCTACTTCCCAAGAGCTCTCGCATCTTAGTAACACAGCAGCGACATTGGGTTTGACTTCCAGGTTCGGAATAGGACTGGGTCGCACCCCAACGCTATGACCGGCTTAATTGCATAAATTACAATCTTCACTATTAATGTAACTACAGGTAAATATTCAACCAAAACAAACTTGGTTATTATCTAGATGCTTGGGCTATTCGTTCTAATTCGTTCTTTCTTTTAACAGAAGGAGATGCAGGATCATTGTTAGCTGAAAGAATAAGATGTTCAGCCAAAAATTCTTCTATTGGTTTTGGATTAGAAAATGTAGCTTCTTTTACCCCATCCGCAATAAACCGCAATGCTAAATCAACTCTTCTAAGTGGTGCAACATCAACAGAGACATGGTATACTGTTCCACCATATACAATTCTGGTTGTATCTTCATTTGGTGCTGAGTTTTCTATTGCGCGAACTAAAACTTCCACTGGATTTTTCCCCGTTTTTAGATGAATTATTTCAAAGGTAGTTTTTACAATATTATAGATATGAATTTTTTTTCCTGCCATTCTACCAGTGTTTTTGGCATTTTTTTTACCAAAATGCATCATTTTGTTTACTAATCGTTCTACAATGTTTACATCAGCCTTATTGAATCGCCTTAGTGCAGAACGACCAAAGTCCATTGGCATTATTGTTTTTTTCAAAGAAATCGCAGTTTTAAGACCAATATCTTTTATTTCTATTTCAGACAAATGCCATTTTCTAAAGAGTAAAATATTTTGTGCTGTCATTTTTGTTATCTTCTTGGTTTTTCCTTTTTACCAGTTACTAATTGTTTTAAAGATATTCCATTTACTTTGAAAACTTTGTATCGTACACCAGGGATATCACCCATAGCGCCGCCTTGAGTAGCACCCATTCCCTCAACATGTACTTCGTCGTGCTCATCGATAAAGTTCATAGCCCCATCTCGTGGCAAAAATGCAGTAACAGTTTTACCATTTTTTATTAATTGAATTCGGACACATTTTCTAACAGCAGAGTTTGGTTGTTTTGCTTCTACACCCACTTTTTCCAAAACAATTGCTCTTCCCTGAGGAGCGCCACCTAATGGGTTAGCTTTTTTATCCAAACCAAGTTCCCTTCTTTTAAATACTGATATTGACCAACGCTGACGTTTTTTCTTTGCCTTCAAAATTCTGCCAGCAAACAAACCAAGTGGTGATTTTGCCATAATATTACATCTCTAATTGCGTTGCTGCTTGATTATTTATTACAACGCTGGGAATGTCAAAATATCTTTTTGCAAGCAGTCTAGCTTTTTCAGCATTACGTCCTGCACGACCAACAACTAGACCTTTATTATTAGGATTAACCAAAACTATCGCTTGTAGTGAACCATCTGCCCTTGTACTGATTTTTACTTCATTGATTAATTTTGCATTTAACAGATTTTTTAAAAATTTTATTGGATCGTTATAATATTCAACTAACTCGATATTCCGCTTGAGAAGATTTTGTAGTGATTTTATATTAGAACCATTTTTGCCTATAGCAAGACCCATTTTACCCTCGTTTACTACAAAAATTAACCTATCTTGTTTTTCATCATCTATACAATCACGAGGAGTAACTTTTGTAATATTTTGAAAAAGTGAAATCTTGCGCATTTGATCCATTGTCAGTTTTATAGATTGTTTCATAATTCTTCTAATTAATCCAATAATTTTTGGGTCTCATTTAAACTTAGATAGAATTCTTTTTGTAAAATCATTTTGCTTCATATTCTTTTAGAATTGCTTGCGCGTTGGTATTAGACAACGAATCAAGTGAGATTGCTGACACTCTAAATTGCAATCCACAAAGTTTTCCTAACGCTACAGACGATCCTTCAAAATTTAGTATAGGTACATTGTTGTCTTTTGCATTTTTTTCAACTTTTTTTGTTTTTTCATTAGGGACAGTTTGTGAAATTACAATTAATTTACTACTTTTCATAGAATGCATTACTTGTTTTGTTCCTATAGTAGGCTTTCTTTTTTTTATTGCATCTTTAATTGCTTTTTCCAAAAGTTTTGTCATCACTATACAGTATTAATTTTAATTTTTTGGTCTTTTATAGGTTTATCATATAATTTACATAACAATTTAAAATAAAATTATTTTTTGCTGACAGATTTCATATAGATATCTACTGTCCCACTACCAATTGGTATTTGGCTCCCAACTATTACATTTTCAGTAATTCCTTTTAATTCTTCAATCTCCCCTATTCTTGCAGCATTTGCAATTGTTGGCACTGTTATCTCAAATGATGCCCTTGCAAGAACACTATCCTTTGATCCAGCAATTCCATGACGACCAATTTGTTGTAAGAAGCCCTTATGACACATAAGATCTGACACTAACATAAGATAGCGTATATCTACTTCAAGACCCTGGTTTTCAAGAGTTGATTTAAGTTCAGAAATCAAAGCATTTCTTGCTGCTTCTATTCCCAATATACTAGTGATTTCAAATATGTTGTTTGTCCAAACAGTAGATTGTTCAATGCCCTTAACTTCAAGTACTTTAGCCAGATTTGATCCTGTTGTTTGGATTACCCACTCTCCATTTTCTTCTTTCAAAGTCGCACGTTCTATATCAGGTACTCCTTTTATGGTAGTTTTCAGCACTTTGTTTCGTAAGATGACTACAGTTGGGGCATCTAATTTTTCAACTAATTTTAGGATGATAGTGTTATCATCAGATTCAGCAGTGAATTTTTTGTTGGATTCTAAAGCAGACAATATATCTTCCATTGTACATCCTCTCCTACCTAGTTTCACTTTGTTAATACGAAGTATTAATTCAGTAGAATAATCAGTATTGGTTTCTGTAATTATATCTCGTACTTTTGTTTCTAATACATTTTGAGCTATTTCAAATGCTTTTTCTTTAGAAGATTTTGAATTATTATCAAGGTAAATATTCATTGTAGGTGTAGCAGGTTTTTTTCGTGCATCAACTAATTCAATAATTCTTGGGAGTCCAAGAGTAACATTTCTTTCCGCAATTCCTGCAGTATGAAAAGTTCTAAGTGTCATTTGTGTACCGGGCTCTCCGATAGATTGTGCTGTAACAATACCAACAGCTTGTCCGGGTTCAACTTTAGATTTATTATATAGATCAAGACCCTTTTTGCAAACAAATTCTATTCCTTCTTTACTTAACTTAGATGCCTGTAATGCATTATCTACAGTGGAGGCTAATCTTAGATTGAATGTTTTCGTATATTTTATGAACAATTCATTTATCTCTTCCTTAGTTGCTTTCCTACCAGAATCAACAATTGCTTTGGATTCTATTAACCGATTGATGTTAAAGGCCTCCCCATGATCGCTCTTTGCTACATCTATACCATCCTCACCATACAAAAATTGAATAATATGTCCGTGTGGATCCCTTACAGTACTATCATATTCTAGCCTAATGTGTTCAAGCGCATTGATTAATCTTCGTTGCATATACCCACTTTGTTGGGTTCTTACTGCAGTATCTACAAGTCCTTCTCGACCACCCATAGCGTGAAAGAAAAATTCTAAGGTTGACAAACCATCACGAAAATTAGATTTCACAAATCCATGAGAATCCGGATTATCGTCATGTTCTTTGAAGTGAGAAAGAGTACGATTGGAATAACCTGTGTGTAATCTTTTTCCACGT
Source organism: Candidatus Nitrosopelagicus sp. (assembly GCA_012964965.1). The sequence continues at coordinate 6,229 of DTTB01000057.1, read as the reverse complement.
CTTGATTGCTGACCCAAAGCACCAGCCATCTGACCCACATTCAAGTCAGAACCTCTAGCACCAGTAGTTGCCATAATTTTACCCGCATTATCATCCGCAAGATTTGAATTTGCAGTAATACCTGCTCGTTTTCTTGCCTCAGCTAACTCGTGAGTGATTAAAGCCTCAGCTGATGCTGCAGGAGTCATTCCCCTTAGTGGTTTATGCATACCTTTTTTGAGTTGGGCGGTGATATCGTAAACTTTGTCATAAGTTTGCTTTATATCACTGATAATTGATTCTCGGTCTTTATCTGAAAGTTCCAAGTCAGAATAACCATAGCTGAATCCATAGTGGGTGATAAACTGCTTAATTATAATAAGAATAGAGTTTAGAAATTTTTTAGCCTGTTCATTACCATAGTCCTTTGCAATTCTATGCAAGACACTTTCTGGTTCTTCTGCACCAATAGATGATTTATCTATTACACCACTAACCAATTCACCGTTCTTAATTACAACATCCTTTTTTGCACCTTTTGTTCCCTTGGACCATTTTGAAGTCATTACAAAATTAAAATCAGAGGGAAGAAAGATAGAGAATAGTTGTTTTCCCGTGTAAAATAAATCATTTTTCTTCTTAATTTTTGGTTGAGGTAGTTTCCCATTATAATCACCAAGCATTGCATAGTTAGTAAATTCTTGTTTTGTCAGTAAAGTATCATCCTTGGTAAGAAGATATGCTCCTGTGATAAAGTCACGAAGTCCACCAATAATTGGACCACCAAATCTAGGAGAAATTAACTGCTCTTGAACTCGCATCAATAAGATAGCCTCAGCCCTAGCTTCCTCGCTTTGTGGTACATGAAGGTTCATTTCATCACCGTCAAAATCAGCATTGTATGGTGGACAAACAGAAGGATGCAACCGGAAAGTTTTCCCAGGAAGCACTCTAACGTGATGGGCCATAATTGACATTTGATGAAGTGATGGCTGTCTGTTGAAAAGTACAACATCTCCATTCAGTAGATGTCTTTCCACTAAATATCCGACCTCAAGAGAGTCTGCAATACCAGATCTATCTTCAACAAAATCTAACCTAATTTTAACCCCATCAGGTCTTACAATATAATTTACTCCTGGAAAGTTATCTGGACCGTTAACAATTAATTTTTTTAGTTTTTCAATATTCCATTCCGTAACAATTTCGGGAATTGTAAGTTTCATTGCAACAGACAGTGGTACACCAACTTCCGACAAGTCTAAGTTAGGATCCGGAGAGATTACAGTTCGACTTGAAAAGTCTACTCGTTTTCCAGATAGTGAACCCCTAAAACGACCTTCCTTACCTTTCAGCCTCTGGGTTAACGTTTTTAGTGGTCTGCCAGAACGATGATGAGCTTGTGGAATTCCTGAAACCTCGTTATCAAAATAAGTTGTGGCATGATACTGAAGCAGGTCAACAAGGTCTTGAACTATTAGTGGAGGAGTCCCAGCTTCTTTGCTTTCTTTAAGCCGCTGATTTACTCTAATAATGTCTACCATTTTATGAGTTAGATCATCTTCGGATCTAATTCCGGTTTCAAGTATGATGGAAGGTCTGACTGTAACAGGAGGTACAGGTAAGACTTGTAAAATAAACCATTCTGCTCTTGCAGTAGTATGATCAAAACCAAGTAAATTAAGATCCGCATCGGTAATTTGTGAAAATCGTTCTCTTATTGTAATTGGTAATAATCTATTTTCGCCAAGTTCAGTTTTTTCTATAAAGATTGTAGGTTTTGTGAAAATTAACTCATATTGCACCTTTCCACAATGTGGACATTCTTTTGATTTTTTTGCCCTATCTAGTATCTGTTCTGGAATACGTTTCTGTGAGAATATGGTATACGCAGCCTTATTTTTTTTAATTTCTGTAAAATTTACTAGATCTTCTTCAGGAATTAGTAATCTAGAACAAGACCTACACGTTGACAATAATAACTTGCGAATATTATCAATAAATGCAATATGTAATATTGGCTCTGCAAGTTCAATATGCCCAAAGTGACCAGGACATCTAGCTGATGTATTACCACAAGTTAGACATTTTTGCCCGGGTTCTAAAGTTCCAAGTCGACCATCCATTAATCCACCTTGTACAGACATCCCATCTTCATCATAAGTTTCCGGTGCAGTAATTTCAGCAACAGAATATTTTCTAATTTCGTTTGGAGACCAAACAGAAAATTTAATCCCATCAATAGATTTTATTATTTCAATAGACATTATACTTTCTCCTTTATCATCAAACGTGGTGTGATGTTTAGGCTTTGCATCTCTTGCAATAGCAGCTTAAATGCATATGCAACAGATACAGAACTTATTTTTCCCTTATCGCCACAAACTCTGCAAACATACCTTCTTTGTTTAACATCATGATATGCAACAAGACCACATCTTTCACAGACAAATATATCAGCTTTATCAGATTCATCAAGCAATCTATCTTTGAGAATCATAGATGCCCCATAGGCGATAATGCAATCTCTTTCCATTTCGCCAAATCTTAATCCTCCTCCACGTGCCCTACCTTCGGTTGGTTGTTTAGTGAGCATTTGGACTTGTCCACGTGAACGTGCATGTATCTTATCTGCGACCATATGATGTAATTTTTGATAATAAACAACTCCAATGAAAACTTCAACAGGTAATGGTTTACCAGTTCTACCATCATACATTATTTCCTTACCAGAATACTTGAACCCTGCTGCTTTCATAGTATCTTTTACCTGATCCAATTTTTCGCCTACAAAGGCAGAACCATCAAATTTACTACCTCGCAATGCAGCAGCCTTACCAGTAATTGATTCCATCATCATACCAACAGTCATTCTTGATGGAAATGCATGAGGATTGATGAGAACATCAGGTGATATTCCATCAGCAGTATAAGGTAGGTCTTCACTTTTTGCCAATAGACCCAGTACACCTTTCTGACCATGACGTGAAGCAAATTTGTCTCCAATTTCAGGAATACGCAAATCTCTTACTCTAACTTTAAACATTTTTCCACCCTCGTTTGACTGAGTCATAACAACAGTATCAACAACACCTGTTTCAGATGGTCTAATAGACACAGACGTATCTCGTCTATATGGTCCACTGCTTTCAAATTCACGGTATTCTTCCATAAATCTAGGTGGGCTAGTTTTACCGATGAGTATATCACCACCAACAACATTGGATGCAGCAGCAATAATTCCATCTTCTTCCAATAAACGATATGGTTTTTCGCCCTTGTAACCCCTTATATTATCGTCAGGGTTGGGAATTTCAAAATTATCACGCATTCCACCAGGATATTGTTTTGCTTCTGCTTCATAAATTCTATAAAAGAATGTACGTCCTAATCCTCTATCCACTGAAGCTTTACTTATAACAATAGCATCTTCAATGTTGTAACCATCGAATGGTAATACAGCAACTACACAGTTTTGTCCAGCAGGTCTTTTATCCAGACCTAGAAGACCCATAGCTTTTGTTGTGACAATGGGGGTTTGCGGATATAATAAAAAGTGCTGTCTCACATAAGTACTGGTATTCATCATTGGAGTAGAAAAACCAAGACTCTGTTTTGCCATTGCTGATTCATAGGTATTTCTTGGTGATTGATTATGTTCAGGATATGGGATGATTGATGCACCGGCTCCTAAAATTGCCGAAGAGAAAATTTCAAGATGAGTAGCCTTTTTTGCATGCTTTTCATCAAATATGATAAAGCAGTTTTCTTCTTCGTTTGCATCTACAAGTTCAATTATGCCCATACGAACCAAGTCGATCCAGGAAAGAAGATTTTTTAATATTTTATCAAGAATGTCTGGTGTAAGTGATGATTTGCCGTTTTTTATTATAATAAGTGGTCGTAAAACACGTCCTGCATTACAGTTAATGTATAATCTTTTTGTAGCGTCTGTATGGTCTTGTTGGTGTATGGATATTCCAACATGTGAGTGAATCTTCGATGTTCTGCGTAGTTCACGTAAGGTTTTAACCAAGTTTTCACCATCATTGAAATAACCTATCAATTTTCCGTCAACAAAAATTCTAGCGCCGTCTCTTTGCACATCAGGTTTTACATCCGAAAAATGGGATACCCCGATTTCATATAATTTTTCAACAATATCTTCTGATGATATATTGACAGAGATTATTGCAGACAAAGCCAAATTCTTAACAAGCCCACAATTCGAGCCTTCGGGTGTTTCACTGGGGCAAATCCTTCCAAAGTGCGTAGAATGTAAATCCCTAGCCTCAAAGTTTGGCTGAGTTCTGCTCAAAGGTGATTGTACACGTCGTAGATGACTTACAGTAGACAAGTAATTTGTTCTATCAAGTAACTGCGTAACTCCAACCCTTCCTCGTCCCCAGTTTCCTGTCGCAATGGCATTGTTCAATTTGTCAGATATTATTCCAGGACGAATTGCGGCGGCAACGGCATTTATTCCTCTTTTTTGACCAGAACGTTCAAGTTGGTATTTCATGTCTCGAACTAGATTCCTAAATGCAGTTCTAAATAAATCAGCCAACATTTGTCCTGCAAACTTGATAACTTTGTTACCATAATGATCTTTATCATCTGGCTTAAGCCAACCAAGTTTTAGTTCCAGTAGTTTGCAAGTTGCTTCACCCAAAAACTGTGCCTTTTCCGCTCTATCACTTGACTGCTTACCCAAGTGAGGAAGTAAGCCCCAATCCAATAGAGTTTCTGCTCGTTTAATTTGGAATTCTTCTAACATACCTGGTGCTATTCTCTTGCTGATATACACGATAGAATCTTTTGTTGTTGCAATATCTGACTTTTCAAAAGAACTTTCAAGTTCGCTTTCAATTTCATCAATTAAAGATACTGCACCTGAAATTTCTTTATCAGATTCTAATCCAAGAGCACGCATCAAAGTAATTATCGGAATATCAACTGGTGATCCAGGTATCTTCGCAACAACAAGTCCGTCGTCTTTTAATATCAGCTCCAATTTTGCACGATAACCAACAATTGAAGAATAAACTTTTGCCTTGAAAACTTTTTTGCCACCCACTTTTTCAATGTCAACCATTATTTTGTTATATGACAGATCCTCTAATCCAACTATTACTCGTTCAGAACCGTTAATGATAAAGTAACCAGCAGGATCACTCGGATCCTCACCATGTTCAATTAGTTTTTGTTCTGAAAAATTTCGTAAAATACAAGCATCTGATTTTACCATTACGGGAATATCACCGATGTGAATGAATCTAGTCTCTAAGATTTTTCCATCTTCAATAATACTTGTTTCTAACTGCAAAGGCGCAACATATGAAACATTACGTAGACGTGCTTCTGCTGGGGTAATGTGTGTAATAGAACCATCAAGTTCCATCATTCTTGGCTGTGTATGTTTAATCTTGCCTAGTTGAATTTTGTAAGGATACTCTGCGTTTTCAATTTCTATCTGACTAACTTCATTAATAATTTCCTGTAGACCATTTCGTAAAAACTCATCAAAGGAATTAAGATGTTGTCTAGCAATTCCTTCCTTTGTCAGAATATCTTGGATAATAGCCCAACGTTTGTTTGTAGTATCAGTCATGCTTCAACCACATATCTATAATACAAGCTCTCACCCGCAGTTGCGCTTTTTCTTGTAATTTTTATCATATCACCCGGTTTTACTCCAAGCCTCATAATTGCAGGATCATTAACTAAAATTAATGGTAATTCAGTTGGTTTACAATGATATTTTTCTAATACCTCCAAACTATCTTTTTTTGTCATTATCTCATGTTTGGGAACATAAGTATGACTACGTACAATGATTATTTTCTTTTTAGATGCCATCACAAATACCTCGGAAGATAACACTAAATGGATATAAGAATAAACAATACAACCACAAAATTTGAAGTCTGGGTTAATATATATTTAGCATATTTTTTTTGAAATTTTCAAATTTTTCAATCGAAAAGAACCACATTTTGCTCAACAAGTAAAACTGGAAATGAAGGTTTATGACATTAAAAAAGCGGATCGTATATTGTGGACTTTGAAGTTTTATTATTCTATATTATGCCATATGAAAAAGAAGTAATAAAGAAACATAAATAGGACTCAATCTAAGCCTAGAATAATGAATTCTCGTGGATATACGGTGACTTCCATTGCTATAGCATTCATGGCAGTCACACTTTTATCGGTTCCCGGCTTTGGCGGCAACGCCTATGCTGCAGGA
>DTTB01000056.1 GCA_012964965.1 Candidatus Nitrosopelagicus sp. | reverse complement strand
TATATTCTAATTTTTTTTACTTGTGTTTGAAGCCCGGTAGTGTAGTGGCAAGCATAGGGGCCCCTGGAGCCTTTGACCTCGGTTCGAGTCCGGGCCGGGCTATTTGTTGTTTTTATTCTACAATCATGAGATATTAATTAAAGATAGATCGAGTGTTTTCATGACTCATCGTGTAGCGGTATTAGATCAAGATCTATGTCAACCGAAAAAATGTGGTTTAGAATGCATCAAGTACTGTCCAGTTAACAAATCTGGAGCGGATTGTATTGTTCTTAATGAAGAGATAAACAAAGCACAAATTGATGAAGATATCTGTAATGGATGCGGCATTTGTGTCAAAGTTTGTCCATTCGATGCAATTACTATTGTTAATTTAGCTACAGAACTGGCTACTGATAAAATTCATCAGTATGGGCAGAATTCTTTTCGATTGTACAAACTACCAACTCCAAAGAAAGGAGAAGTTGTAGGATTACTTGGAAGAAACGGTATGGGGAAAAGCACAGTGATCAATATTTTGTCAGGAAGTTTAAAACCAAATTTGGGAAAATATGAAGTGCCTCCGGAATGGGACGAAATTTTAGATTATTACAGTGGAACAGAATTAAAATCACATTTTGAAAAGATCAAAAATAACCAAATCAACGTGTCAATAAAGCCACAGCAAGTTTACAATATAGCCGGAGCGTTTGATGGTACAAGCAAAGATTTGCTTGAAAAATATGATGACAGGGGTGTCTCAAATCAATTAATCAAAACATTAAGCTTGGAAAACTCGGTCGAACAACACGTAAAAGAGCTTAGTGGAGGAGAATTGCAAAGATTAGCGGTTGCTGTAGCTTCAGCAAAAGATGCAGATTTTTACTTTTTTGACGAACCATCATCATATAATGATATTTACCAGCGTACAAGTGTTGCAAGAGTAATACAAGACTTAGCAAAAATTGGTAAGAGTGTAATGGTAGTAGAACATGATTTAATGTTATTAGATTATGTAAGTGACTTGATTGAAGTTCTTTACGGAGTTTCTTCAGCATATGGCATTGTATCCAACGTACTATCTACAAAGGTAGGAATTAATGTATTTCTTGATGGTTATTTGCCAAACGAAAATGTTAGGTTTCGTGACAAAAAATTTACCTTTGATGTTTCATCAACTGCAGGGCAGTTTACAGAAGGAGAAACAATGATTCGATATCCTGTTCTTGAAAAAAAATATCCCAATTTTTCTGTTACTGTAGAACCTGGACAAATACGAAAAGGTGAAGTTTTAGGAATTATGGGTGCAAATGCTCTTGGTAAGACTACAATGATGAAAATGATTGCCGGTGCAGAAAAACCAGATTCAGGAAGTCTATATAAGAAGATCAAAATTTCGTATAAACCACAATATCTTTCGAATGACGTAGATGTTGATGTTGTATCACTGTTGAACAAAGCAAATGATGGACTAATTGAGGGAAGTCAAGAGGAAGAACAAATAATCGATCCGTTAAAAATCAAAAAATTGTATAACAAATCAATTAAAAATTTGTCTGGCGGAGAGCTTCAAAAAGTTTCAATTGCTGCATGTCTTCTACAAAAGGTTGATCTGTATGCTCTTGATGAACCATCTGCATTTTTAGATGTGGAAGACAGAATAGCTGTTGCTAAATTTATTCAACAGTTTACCAGGTCTTTTGGAAAATCAGCTATGGTGATTGATCATGATTTACAATTATTAGATCTTATCTCCGACTCGATAGTTATTTTTCAAGGAACATCAGGTATTAATGGACATGCCTCATCTCCCATGCCAAAAGTAGATGCTATGAATGAATTTCTAAAATCATTGAATATTACATTTAGAAGAGATGAAAAGAGCAAAAGACCACGAGTTAATAAGGAAAACAGTAGATTGGACAAAACACAAAAGGCATCATCTAATTTCTATTACTAAATTGTCACGTATGTTAAAAAAAACATTAGAAGCTATTCTTACTTCAAAAGAATCTGATGAATTGATTTCAGCATTCGACCAAGTTGGCAACATCATCGTAGTAAGAATACCTGATTCGTTGTTATCAAAGAAAAAATTGATTGGTGAGACACTTTTGGAACAAGTGAAGAGTGCCAAGTCTGTTTTCTATCAATCATCCTCCGTAGAGGGAGAATTTAGAACACGAGATTTAGAAATTTTAGCGGGAGACGACAAAACAGAGACTGAGTACAGGGAATCTGGATGCAGATTTGTTGTTGATGTTAAAAAAGTATTTTTTTCTCCAAGACTATCATCTGAACGAATACGAATTGCAGAATTAGTAAATGATGATGAAGTAGTGGTTAATATGTTTGGAGGTATAGGTATGTTTTCAATTATTGCCGCAAAAAAGAAAAAATGCACTGTGTATAATATTGATATAAATCCTGATGCTGCCAAACTATGCAAAAAAAACATTGCGCTAAATAAACTTGCAGGAAATGTGATAACGATTCATGGTGACGCCCTCAAAGTTATAAAAAATCAATTGGAAAACAAGTCGGATAGAACGCTCATGTTACTCCCTGAAAAATCAGATGAATTTCTAAACTCCGCAGTTCTAACAACAAAAAGTAATGGTGTTATTCACTACTATTCACATATCCACGCTGACAAAAAATTAGATGCCCCAAAACTATCAGAGCTACATTTCATAGAGAAAATTCCTATAAAATCTACAATACTAAAATCAAAAATAGTTAGACCTGTTGGTCCCAGATTCTATCAAACAGTAGTTGATGTTAGAATAGAAAAGTAGATTATTTCTCTTCATCTTGTATAATTGATGAAGTAGGAGATTTTGTTGTAGCCATCATATATCCCATCCAAGATATTACACCCAGAATTCCTCCAACAATCATTAGAATAGTTAATTGCAAAACTATTGGACTCCAAACTGATAGCATCAAGAGATACGCATATACAAAAAATGCTGATATGGATAGAATAAATATTAAAATGCCCCGAGTTTTGCGTTTTGACATTGCGCTAAACACCAACTCTTAGTTATTTATTTGAATCTAGCTAGGAAAATTAATTGCCATTAGATAGGCATCCTCGCCATCACGATAATATGATTTTAATCTCTGCTGTATAGTGAAGTCTATTTTCTCATATAATTTCACAGCTGCTACATTACTACATCTAACTTCCAAATACAGTTCTCCGCATTGTCTTATTTTTACTCCTTTTATAGCCTCATCAACCAGTGCCATTCCTAACCCCCTACCACGATATTCATCCATCACAGAAACAGATACTACGTGGCCTTTTTTTACAAAACCCAATTTTTTAAAATTTGAAAACCCATATTCCATCTTGCACATTATGTAACCTATTATTTTTCCAGATATCTCAGCTACGACAAATGCCTCTGGTAACTCCGCAATAAGGCTCTCATAAAAGTAGTCAGAATAATGTTCAGGAAGTGTCCTGAGATTGATTTCCATTACAGGTATAATATCGACAAGTTCACATCGCCTAAAAATACAATCTCCTACTTGTCTTAGAATAACTTGCAATATTTCCAATTAGTACATCCAAATATTTATTTCTAAAGCAGAAAACCAATTAATGGAATATACTTGTATGATTTAAAATGACTGAACCAACTCAAGAACATGTAATCTCAATTGTTTCTTCGATCTTTGGAGTCGAAGATCTAATAATTAATGATGGGAGTTTGAAGTTCAAAATCGAAGATAAAGACTTCAAAAACAAGTTTGTTAGCCTAGCCAGACAATTAGAATTCATAAACATGCTAGCCCGTATTGAAAAAGATTCAGATGGAATCTATGTTTTTGTAACTAGCTTTGAGCGAAAAAAAAGAAAATGGTTATCAAAATCATGGATGCCGAGAATACTTTTTGCCGTGACCGTAACAATGGTATTGATTGATGGTTACTTTAGAACTGATTTTGTAAATACGCTTTCATTTATTGGGGATCCTTTTGAGATGTCAATTCTCTATGCGTTCTCACTTATAGGAATTCTAGGTGTGCATGAGTCTGGTCATTTAATTGCTGCTAAAAAACATAAAATCAAAACAAGTTGGCCATATTTTATACCTGGAATACCAGTTTTTGGTATACCAACGTTCGGCGCACTGATTCAGTCAAAAGGACTTATAATTAATCGAGACATTCTGTTTGATGTAGCAATTGCTGGTCCCATTGCAGGCTTAGTCATAGCAATAATAGTTTCTGTTTTTGGCGCGTATACATCACCGGAAATAGATATTGTGATAGCTGAAGAATTGTTTGAGAACTCACAACTAATAGAAATGAACCAACCATTGTTGATGACAGCGTCACTTGCAATTTTTGACAAAGGTGGGGACAATACACAAGTAATAATGTCTCCGATCTTATTTGCTGCTTGGATAGGATTTCTTATTACATTTTTGAATTTATTACCAGCGTGGCAGCTAGATGGGGGACATATGGCACGAGCTCTTTTTGGAAAAAAATGGCATCAAATTGCAACTTATGCAAGCATGGGTGTTTTGGCTGCTTTAGGATATTGGTTTATGGCATTGTTTATTCTATTATTAAGTAGCAGAAGCCAAGATGCAAAACCACTAGATGATGTTTCACCACTCACAAAAAACAGAAAAAAAATGTTTGTTGTTATTGCAATTCTTGGATTTTTGTGTGCACCATTACCACCAGGAATTCTACCTTAAAATAATACGTGCACCGTCAGTTACAACTTGCACTTTTTGTTTCTGACCTTGAATTTTTAACACGTGATCTATTATCTGTTTGATTCCATTAAACGGTTTTATGTTTAGTTTTTTTGTATAAAATTGCGGTAATATAGACAATAAACCTATTTGAAATTTCTTTTGGGTTTCAGTAAGGTATAAGAGATTTTCCATGCCAGTAATGTATTGTGAAGGTTTTTTCAAACGGTCTATATTCAAACGACCTTCTATGAAGTGTTGTATTGCATCTGAACCAATACCAAGCCTACATTCTCCAACCAATATGGCAAAACCATCGTTTTTTATTGATTCTGAACAATTCCACATGGATGATAAAGTTTTTCCGAGAGTATCATTACTGGATTCCTTTCCAGTACTTATTATCATAGTTCTGTGTTTACCAACATCCTTTATTGCATAGGAACTAAATGTTTTTGATAAAGAGGATGTAGATGAAGGATGTCCTACTGATAAATCACAGATACCATTTGAATTTGCGATGATTTCTACTGCTAGCACTTCAAATTTTTGAGAAAATTTTTTTGCAATTTGAAAACTTTCTACGTTCTGCCCTGGTGAGGGAAGGTCTCCTTTTCGCTTTTCATATGCTGAAAGCATTGATTCTGGTCCAAATTTTTTTAATAGTCTTGTAGAAATGGTTTCAAAGCCAAACATTCCATCAAATTCCATTTCAGCCACAAAAACCAAGTTAGAATTGGATTCATCCATGTTAGAAAATTCAGATATAGAACTTTGCTCGGGAAGGTATCTTTTTACAGTGTTAATGATTTTTCTATCAGCAAAAATAGAGGGTTTTGGAATAGACTTCTCTTCACATTTTACAAGTATGGTTGAAAGTATTTTTTTTACAGACTCGGAAGCGTTGAGAACCACAAGTTCTGTTGGCTTTGAAAGATCTAATGATTCAAGTTTAGATTTTATATCAGAGTCTGAAAGAGTTTTTCCCTCAACGGCAAGTTTTTGTTCAAGATTTTCTGCCTTTATATCTAAAACTACTTCCGCTTCTCCATAATTTAACCATATTTCGGGCATGATTTACTAAAAATACAAACCAAAATAAATCCATTTAAGTTAAATTTGGTATGGAGTTTGTGAAAGAGTTTGCAATATTTTTGTTCAAAAATAACATAATTAAATTCGGAAATTTTACACTCTCTAGTGGGAAAAAAAGTTCATACTATATAGATCTAAGATTAGTTCCTAGTTTTCCCCATCAATTTAGAAAAATGATAAAAAACCTTCAAAAATTAATCATTGAAAAAATAGGTTTGGATAATTTTGATAGTCTGGTCTCTATTCCTACGGGTGGTCTCATAATAGGATCTGCACTTGCAATTGAAACTGTCAAACCACTAATTTATGTTCGAAATAAACCTAAAGATCATGGTACTACAAAATCTCTTGAAGGTAAAATATTATCTGGCATGCAAGTAATGATGATAGATGACGTAGCAACTACGGGCACATCTATCTTAAATGGAATAAAAGAACTCAAGGCAGAAGGACTATCGATTTCAAATGCTTGTGTTATAATTAACAGATTAGAAGGTGCAGATAAAATATTAAATTCGGTGGGAGTAATCCTCCATCAACTAACTGACATATTAGAAATTACTGAAATCCTTTTTCAAGAAAAATTGGTTAGTGAAGATATTTTGGAAGAAATCAAAAAACAGGTTAGCCAGAATCATTCGTAAATCATAAGATTCTTTTCTTCTAGAAGTGCATGAATATTATGTACGGATTTGTAAACATCGCTCTCTTTTTTTGCTCCTGTACAAACAAGTTTACCCGAAGCAAATAGTAACAGAACGGTTTTTGGGTCTATCATACGATGTATAAGCCCTGGAAACTGTTCTGGTTCATACATACTACGTGGTAATTTTCTCGCTGCCTGTTCTAGATGAATTCTTCCACCAAGAATGCCCGAGGCAACTATATTTTGTACTTTAATTACCGCGTCTTTTTTTATTTTGATCTTCCCCTTACGAAGTTTTTGTACAACTGTACGAACAGCTTTGATAGACATCTCTTCAGACTTGCCTCCTGTGCATACCATTTTTCCTGAACGAAAAATTAAAGTGGCAGTTTTAGGAGATGTCAATCTAAACACTAAACCTGGAAACTGTTCAGGATGCCATTCTGTATCTGGAAATTTTTTGGTAAGATCAGCTAGATCAATTGGTTGATCAACTGAAGCAGAAGCAACAACATTCTCTATGCTAACAATTGGTTTTGTTTGAGTCATGACGTCATTGAAAATAATGGCTTTATATATTACTCTAAAAATTTGTGTGATAATAAGAAATGCCAACCTAAAATTCGGATTTTGGCAGCTCAGTCAAATGCCTTTACATCATTTCTCAGATATAACTCTGATTCTTCATTGCAGCCAATAAATTTAACATTAAACTAGATTTAAAACTAGTTGAATCTCACAGTCTAGAAATTTTGAATTAAATAATGGGCCTGATGGGCTTCGATCCCATGGCTCCCCGATTATGAGTCGGATACTCTACCAAGCTGAGTTACAGGCCCTATGCAAATCAGATATTTTGTCAGTAAAAAATGTTATAGAATCTAACAGTATTCTTCGTAACAACTATCCAATAGCAAGTTTTGACAAGTTACGGAGCTTTCAGCAGCAGTGATTATTTCTTGGTCATGTCCAGAAAATCCATCAATGCTCCTTTGCCATGATGCTGCATGTCTAAGATCAGCTTCAATATGCTGCTTGAAATATTCAGTTACATTTTCATCTGTTAGATCGTAGAATTCTGACAGACCTTCCAATTTGGTTTGACTGATTTTTGGTATTTCTTTTTCAAGTGCGTACATTACTGTCGCCCCATTTTCAAATGATGTCATGAGGGAATGCAAACCAGCTATAGCATGATTTGTTTTATACAATCCTTGACAATTGTTTAATTCCTCATAAGAAACGCCTAATCCGCCAGCAAATCTCTGCCACAGCGCAATATGGCTAAATTCTTCCTGCTGGTTAAAAACAAGTTCATCATACAAGTGTTTTGGGGCATCATCCATTAACTGAGTCATAAATATCGGAACAGCCTTTACCAATTGATAATATTCCTTGGAATATCCTGCCAAAGCTTCATGTGTTAGCTTACCATCAGACCAAGATTGGTAAAATGGATGTTTTAGCAAACTTCGTTCTTCTATAATGCGATCAATTTTTTGAATCAATGGATCCATAAACTGTTCCAAATTAGCTGATAAAAAAATCTTTCCGGTGTCAAAAGAATTTTATGGATTGTAGTATCGATCTGTTTTGTGCTCCTGTAGTGTAGTCCGGTCAAGCATTTAGGCCTTTCACGCCTGAGACTCGGGTTCGAATCCCGACGGGAGCACTTAAGTTTAATATATTTCTCAATATTATTTTAAGTTGAAAGTTTTTGGATAGAAAAAATATTGAAGTTAATCCGTTGCAAACAATTTATGGTAAATACATTAAAAAAATCGATAATGCATTATATTCCGAATTAGAATTATACTCCGAGTCGGAGTTCAAAGAGCCATTAAAATACGCGCTGGAGGGAGGAAAAAGAATTCGGCCGATTATACTTCTTTTATCTTCTGAATGTATTAATGAGGTTGACGATAACACTTTAGCTGCAGCATGTGCAATTGAATTTTTACATACAGAATCTGTTATTCACGATGACATTATAGATAACGAGACACAGCGTAGACAAAAAGATCCATTCCATATAAAATATGGCTATAATACTAGTGTTCTAACAGGTGATTTTGTTCTAGGTTTAATCCTGAATATTGCATCAAGAATTAATAATCCAAGAGTTACAAAAAATCTTGCCACTACCGCTATGATGATGAGTGAAGGCGAGGTGCTTGAAGGTAGACTGGAAACAAGTGAAGATGTAACTTTTGATGATTATCTTAAGGTAATCGAATACAAAACAGCTGTAGCTTTTGAAACTGCATCAAGACTGGGTGGAATAATTTCAGGAGGAAATGAAGAACAGATAGAATATTTAGCTGATTATGGTAAAAATATTGGAATTGCATATCAAATTCGGGATGATTTGCATGACTGGCAAAATGAAGATAAATTATTTAATTTTTTAATTAAAAAGAGTCCAGATCCAAGAGTTATTTTTAACAGGATGGAAGAGTTAATGAAAAATTATTCTGATAGAGCTCTTCTTAGTATTAGAAAGATATCTGATTGTGAAGCAAAAAACAACCTTGAAAATTTAGTAATGTTTACCAGAACTACGGTGTAAATCCTATGTTAATTGCTGGAGTAGCATATTCTGCAAATTGTATGATAGGCTCTGGATAGACGCCTATGGTTACCATGAATAATATTGAAAATATCATTATTGCTATAATTGGACGTGGTTCTTTGATTCTCTTTTCTGTCTCACCCTCAAAGTACATCTTTCGTATTATCCAACCGTAATAAGCCAGAGATAGTGCACTGTTTAAAACACCCGCTACTGCAAGCCATGGACCCCACCATACTACGGTACCAGCGTCAATTGCAGCTCCAAATAACATCAATTTACTCCAAAACCCATTAAGCGGTGGAACGCCCGCCAGGGCAAGCAGAGAGATTACTAATCCTAAAGCTGTTATAGGCATACGTCTTCCGAGACCTTTTATTTTTTCAATATGTGTAACCGCTAAAGCTGTTACAATTCCAGCAACTGCGATGAATGCTGCACCTTTCATAACGGCATGATTTAGTATATGGAATAATGATCCTTGTATACCAATAGGAGAAAATGGTGCAATGGATAAACCAATCAGTATGTATCCAGCATGTCCAATGCTTGAATAAGCTAACATTCGGGCCAGATTTTTTTGCATTATCGCTGCAATATTACCAACTGTCATTGTCATGACAGCAATAATACCCAAAGCGAGTGTCCAGTCAAGACTTAACGCAACAGTTCCCATCACAATAACTCTTAACGCAGCAGCAAATCCTGCTTTTTTTGTTCCAGCAGCAAGCAAAGTTGCAATTGTAGGCGGCGCCCCCTCGTATGCATCCGGTAACCACATATGAAATGGCACAAGACCCATTTTGAAGCCAAACCCAGCTATAAACATGCCAACAGATAACAATGCAATAGGAATCAAATCTGCATCAAGAACCATAAAGCCCTGAATTACTTCACCTATGTTTGTGGAACCAGTAACACCGTATGCAAGTGATATGCCATAAATTATGATTGCAGATGCAAGCGCACCGAACAAAAAGTACTTTATAGCAGCTTCGTTAGAAATTGGATCCTTTTTCAAAAATCCAACCAAAATATATGTTGGAATACTCATTAATTCCCAAGCAATAAAGAGCATAACAAGATCTGTAGAATATGCTACAAGGACCATTCCTATAGCGGAAAGCAAAATTAACGAGAAATAGATGGCTGGATTATCCCTGTTTTTCATGTAACTGAATGAACCAATGGTTGTGAATATTGCCACAATTAGCATAGCTATTGCGAACAATGAACCAAACGCATCATCAACTAGTACATCCTGTGAAAAAATTGCTGCAGGTGCTACATGTTCAAGTGCGAGTTGATATAGAACGTATCCAATTGAAGCGAATAGAGCAATGAGAGCTATTACGCCATAAGCCGTTGATGAGCCTTTTTCTTTCAGTGCAATATTGATCACCGGTATAGCAATGCCAACACTGCCTAGAATTGCAAGAATGATTATTGGAGTTGATGTTAGATCAATCATTTCATATCACCTATATCAA